>JBHIDD010000071.1:0-10581 GCA_046759925.1 Kiloniellaceae bacterium | reverse complement strand
GTACTGGCGCTGGCGCTCGGCCTCGCGGACCTTCTGGACGATGACCTGCTTGGCGGTCTGCGCGGCGATGCGGCCCAGGTCGATAGGCGGCAGGTCCTCGGTGATGTACTCGCCCGACTGGACGCCCGGCTGACGCGCCTGGGCCTCGGCCACGGTCATCTGGGTGATCTCGTTCTCGACCTCGTCGGTCACCTCGCGGTAGCGCCGGAGCCGCACCTCGCCCGAGGTGCGATCGATCTCGGCTCGGATGTCATGTTCGTGCCCGTACTTGGCACGGCCGGCCTTGGAAATGGCCTGCTCCATCGCCTCGAGCACTTCCTCGCGCTCGATGCTCTTTTCACGGGCCACCGCGTCGGCGACCTGCAACAATTCGGTCCTGGAAAGCGCATTCGTGTCCATCGTTCACTTCGCACCCTGCTGCGAACCATCCCGCGCGCCGCGGCCGGCGGCGATCAATTCGTCGGTCAACAACAACTTCGCCTTGACGATGCCGGCAAAGGGCAGCGTCACTTCGCCGGTATCGGCGCCCAATCGCACCTGCCCGCCTTTCAGGCCCAAGAGGCGGCCGGTCCAGCGCCGACGTCCGTCGATCGGTGCCTGCAGCTCGACCTTGGCCTCGAAGCCCGCGAAGCGCTCGAAGTCGGCCAGGCGGGTCAGCGGCCGGTCGATACCGGGGGAACTCACCTCGAGTTCGTAAGGCCCCGGAATGGGGTCCTCGACATCGAGGATGGCCTCGACCGCGCGGCTGATTTGGGCGCAGTCGTCGATGACCATTCCGGCGCCGTCCCGTCGCTCGGCCATGATCTGCAGCCGGGCCCGGCGGTTCCCGGACAGCACCACGCGGACGATGTCGTAGCCCATCGCAGCGAGCGACGGGGCGATCAACTGCTCAACCTCCACCGCCTTGCCTGCGCTCGTCTTGGCAAGCTCCGGTACGGCCTCTGGCGTGGCCTGGGTCAACTGCCGTCTCTCAGTCTCGTGACCGCCATGACAAAAAAAGTGGGCCGGAGGCCCACCGTTTCGGCGACCCGACACGGCCAGTCACCGGCAGCCGTGTCTAATCCATTGGTTGGCCCACTCTAGCGCCGCAGCGGCGCGCGCCGCAAGGGTTTTCTCCGAGCCAAACCCGCGCCGTCAGCCTTCCCGGGGCCGGCGCCGAAACCGCAGATAGCCGGCCCGGCGGCCCTGGTGGAGCGCCTTGCATTCGTAACGCGTCGGAGGCCAGTCGGCGGGCCGTTCGCGCCAGTCCCTGGGGCCCCGGGCGAGCCACTCGAAGCCCGGATGCCTGACCAGGCGCTCCAGCATCCACCTCAGATAGCCCATATCGTCGGTGGCCAGGCGCAATTCAACCCCGTCCTTCATCACCGCGGCCAGCCGGTCGAGCGTCTCGCGCCGGATAATGCGCCGCTTGTGATGGCGCGTCTTGGGCCAGGGATCGGGGAAGAGAATGAAGACCCGATCCAGCGACCCCTCCGGCAGGGCATCGAGCAGGTCGCGCCCGTCGCCCTGATAGATCCTCAGGTTCTCGATCCCGCGTTCGCTGACCCGGCGCAGCAGGCCGGCGATGCCGTTGACGAAGTATTCGGCGCCGATAAAGCCGACGTCCGGGTGCCGTTCGGCCTGCCAAGCGAGGTGTTCGCCGCTGCCGAACCCGATCTCCAGCCAAACCTCTTTCGGCCAGCAGATTTCGGAGCCCAAGCCCCGGTGCGCCCGGCCGAACAGCCGCGCCGGATCGAGCCGTTCCCCGGGAGCCGGCGGCTCGACCCGCAGCCGGGGCAAGAGCTCCGCCAGGAGGGACCTCAGGCCGGGGCGCAGCCGCCGGCCGGTCCGCCGCCCATGGAACGCGCGCCGCGGGTTGCGCCGAACCGCGCCGGGCGTTGCTTGTGACGCGCTGCCGTGACCGGCCATAGTCCGGCGCCGACCCGCCTATGCGTTGAAGGCCGACCTCAGCCGGTCCACCAGGTCGAGCCGCTCCCACGAGAAACCGCCATCCGGGTCCGCGGGCCTGCCGAAGTGGCCGTAAGCCGCGGTGCGGGCGTAAATCGGTTTGTTGAGCCCCAGGTGCTGGCGGATCCCGCGAGGACTCAGGTCCATCAGCTCCTGCAGTTTCTTGGCCAAGCGGTCCTCGTCGGCCCGCCCGGTCTGGTGGGTCTCGACGCAGACCGACAGCGGCCTGGATACGCCGATGGCGTAGGAGAGCTGGATCGTGCAGCGCGTGGCCAGCCCCGCGGCGACGACGTTCTTTGCCAGGTAACGCGCCGCATAGGAGGCCGAGCGATCGACCTTGGTCGGGTCCTTGCCGGAGAACGCGCCGCCGCCGTGCGGGGCGGAGCCGCCATAGGTATCGACGATGATCTTGCGGCCGGTCAGCCCGCAGTCACCGTCCGGCCCGCCGATGACGAAACGTCCGGTCGGGTTCACGTAGAAATCGGAGTCCGGGCACATCCAGCCGTCCGGCAACACGTTGACCACATGCGGCCGGACGATCTCGCGCACCTTGTCCTGGTCCAGATCCTTGCTGTGCTGGGTGGAGACCACGATCGAGGTGGCGCGCCGCGGCGCCCCGTCCTGGTATTCCAGGGTCACCTGGCTCTTGGCATCGGGGCCGAGTCCCGGCTCGGCCCCGGAATGGCGCGCCTCGGCGAGCGAGCGCAGGATGTTGTGGGCGATGTAAATGGGCGCCGGCATGAACGCTTCGGTCTCGCGGCAGGCATAGCCGAACATGATGCCCTGGTCGCCGGCACCCTCGTCCTTGTTGCCGGCGGCATCGACACCGCGCGCGATGTCGGCCGACTGCTCGTGGATGTGGTTTTCCACCGCCGCGTTACGCCAATGGAAGCCCTCCTGCTCGTAGCCGATATCCTTGATCGCATGGCGGACAACCCGTTCGAGCAGCTCGGCATCGACCTCGGCCGGGCCGCGCACCTCTCCGGCGAGAATGATGCGGTTCGTGGTCGACATGGCCTCGACCGCGACGCGCGACTCCGGGTCGTGCGTGAGAAAGGTATCCAGGATGGCATCCGAGATGCGATCGCACACCTTGTCGGGATGACCCTCGGCCACGGATTCACTGGTGAAAAGATAGCTGCCCTTGCGCATCCGGCACTCCCCTGAACAACTTTCCCGGGCAACGAGCCTCACCAGAGGGCCGCAGGCGCCCTCCGACCGGCGCGCCACCCGGGAGATGCGCCAGAAGTTCAAGTGTAAACGCGGCCGGATCACCACGGCCGCGATCCATGTTGTATCCCCGGGAAAAAAGCCGTCAAGAGAATTGTCGCGCGGTGCCGGCGCGCCCGCCAAGCGGGTCGCGGCCCCGAGGCGGGGGAACGCCTATTCGCTTTTCGTGGCCGCCGCCAGGACCTTGGTCATCTCGAACAGGCGCTTGCGCACCTGAGGATCCCTGATCTTGTAATAGGCCCGCACCAGCTCCAAGGTTTCCCGCTTGGCCATGGGGTCCAACTCATAGGTGGACGACTCCTCGGCCATGCCGCGCACCTGCGCCGGCGAGCGAGCCGCAACGGAAGACGGCATATCGTCGAAAAAGAATTCGACCGGGACATCGAGCACGCGGGACAGATCGTAGAGCCGGCTCGATCCGATACGGTTCGCCCCTCGTTCGTACTTTTGCACCTGCTGAAAAGTCAGTCCAATGGCGTCGCCCAGCTTTTCCTGGCTCAGTCCGAGCAACGTACGCCGCAGCCGGACCCGGCCCCCGACATGGACATCGACAGGGTTGGGTTTACCCGTGCCGCGACTGCGATCCCCTTCACCTCTACGTCCCATAGTTGTACTGCTCCTCGAATAATGCGCCAAGCCGGCGGTGCCTCTACATACTCCCGCGTGCCGTGAATGGAATTATACAACCCCCCTTCTTGTTATTAAACTACGGCATAAAACGGCGCAATATCAAAGTGTAGCAAGCCGTGCCCAGGGCGAGGATCAACACGGTCCAGTTTCCGAACCGCGCATACAATGTTATGCCGGTTACGGGCTTGGGCAGGACGCTATCCAATATCCCGACGGCGTTGAGGCCGAGCCGGCCGATGATCCGTCCGTAGCCATCGACCACAGCCGAAATCCCCGAGTTCGCGACGCGCACCAGGGGCAGCCCTTCCTCGACGGCGCGCAGGCGGGCGGCGGCAAAGTGCTGATAGGGACCGGAACTGGACCCGAACCAGGCATCGTTGGTGATGTTGAGCAGCCACCGGGGCGGTTTGTCGGGCGCGGTAACCCGGCCCGGAAAGATCGCCTCGTAGCAAATCAGCGCGCTGACCGGCGGCAGGCCCGGGAGTTCCAGGCTGCGCGGTCCCGGCCCCGGGCTGAAGTCCAGATCGCCGGCCGTCAGCTTGGCGAAGCCCAGGATCGAGCGAAGCGGCAGGTACTCGCCGAAGGGCACCAGGTGGAACTTGTCGTAGGTTCCGGCGATCTCGCCGCGGGCATCCAGCGCATGCAGGCTGTTCCACAGGCGTCGCCGGCCGGGGTCCTGGGCTTCGCGCGGCGCGCCGGTCAGCAGCAGGCCGCCCGGCGGGACGACGCGCGCGATCGTCCGGCGCAGCTCGGCCTCCCGGGCAAGCGCGTAGGGCACCGCCGTCTCGGCCCAGATGACGTGGCTGATCTGTTCGAAACCCGGGCCGGTCGTGAGTTCGATCTGCCGGAGCACGTGGTCGCGGCGAAGCTCCGCCCGCCACTTGAGCGCCTGGTCGATGCTGGGCTGGACCAGACGCAGACGCACGCCCTCGACGGCCTCGGTGCCGGGCGCCGGGGCCGCCATGAGGCGGAGGATCCCGCCGCCCCAGAGGATGGCGGGAAGCAGAAGCATCGCGGCGACGAAGACCCGCCGCCGGGTCCGCGCGGCGCCTGCCACTTGATCCGGCTCGGCCAAGACCGCAGGCGCCGCCGCGGCCAGGACGGTGACCAGCGACAAACCCCAGACACCGGCGACCGCGGCAAGTTGCAGCATCGCCGGCGAAAAGCTCCAGACCGTGCCCGTCAGGTTCCAGGGAAAGCCGGTCAGGACCCACGACCGCAGCCATTCCACCAGCAGCCAGGCGGTCGCCAGGAGCGCGACCCGGGCCGGGCCGCGCCAACCGATCCAGCCCACCGCCAGGGTGGCCAGCGCCGGAAAGAGCGCCAGCCCCGCGGCCAGACCGCCGACCGCAAAGGGCATGAGCAGACCGAAGCGCGCGGCATCCACCAAGAACGCGATGCCGACCCAGTAGAGCCCGGTCGCAAAGTGGCCGAAGCCGAAGCTCCAGCCGATAAGCGCGGCCTCGCGCGGCCGCCTGGCGCCGTCCAGCAGCCACAACAGGCCGGTGAAGGCGGGCAGCAGGACGGGCACGATGTGAAGCGGCGGCAAGGCGCCGGTGGCCAACGCGCCGCAAAGCGCGGCGAGGCCATGCCGGCGCCAGCCCGTGAGCCCCGCGAGCGCCCCGCCGAGCCGCGCCAGACGGAGGCCGCGGGACGGCGCCGTCGGCTCAGGCGTCACCGTCGGCGGCCGACGGGCTCGGCGGCGCGCTGCGCACCCGCAATCGCTTGATGCGGCGCGGATCGGCCTCCATGATCTCGAAGCTCATTCCGCTCGCCGGGTGGACGATCAACTCGCCCCGGGTCGGCACCCGGTCGGCAAGCGAGAAAACCAGTCCGCCCAGGGTGTCGATGTCCTCCTCCCGCTCCTCCCCCGAGAGGACCGGGCCGACCAGCTCCTCGAACTCCTCGATCGTGCAGCGGGCATCGGCGATGAGCGAGCCGTCGGGCCGCTTGACCAGTTTCGGCCCCTCGGCGACGTCGTGCTCGTCCTCGATCTCGCCGACGATCTCCTCGACCAGATCCTCGATGGTGATGAGGCCATCGATGCCACCAAACTCGTCGACCACGAGGGCCATGTGGACGCGGGACAAGCGCATTTCGTGCAGCAGGTCCAAGGCCCGCATCGAGGGCGCGACGATCAGCACCTCGCGGACGATGCCGGACAGATCGAAGACCCGCTTTCCTTCCGCGTATTCCAGCACGTCCTTGATGTGGACGATGCCGACCACATTGTCGAGGTTGTCCCGAAAGACCGGCAGGCGCGAATGGCTGGCGCGGCTCATCGTGTCGACGAGCTCGTCGATGCCGGTATTGCTGTCGACCGCGACGATATCGGCGCGCGGTACCATGACGTCGTAAGCGGTGAGATTGCGGAGCTTGACGATATTGCTCAGCAGGAGTTTTTCGTGGCTGCCGATGGGGGTGGCCGCGTCCTCCGCGCCCTCGTTCTCCTGGATTTCCTCGATGATTTCCTCGATCGTGTCCCGCAACGGCGACTCGTTGTTGCGACGCCGGAACAAAGCGCGCAGCCAACGCCAAAATCCGGCCGGCGCGGCGCTTCGCGCGCCGTTGGCGCCGACCGGCCTGCTGCTTCCCGATGCCTCGCTCATTGGACCTGGTCTATCGCCCGGTCCCGCCGGATGCCGACCGGGTCATAGGGATCGCCGATGCCGAGGCCGGCGAGGACGGCAATCTCGAGCCGCTCCATTTCCTTGGCCTCGGCCCCGTGATCGTAACCGAGGAGATGCAGGACGCCGTGCACGATGAGATGGCAGAGGTGATCGGCCCGGGTCTTGTCCTGCTCGGCGGCTTCCCGGCAGAGGGTCTCGAGGGCCACCACGACGTCGCCCAAAAGCGCCGGCCCGGGGGCCTTGGCATGCCCTGCGCCGGCACCCGCCGAGCCGGGAAAGGACAGCACGTTGGTCGGCTGGTCGCAGCCTCGGTAATCGCGGTTGAGCCGACGCGCCGTGGCATCATCGGCGAGCACCACGCTGATTTCCACTTCGCCGGGGCTCCCCTGCCCATCGGGTGCCGCGGCCAGCGCCGCCAGGGCCGCCCGCTGCGCCAAGGCCTCGGCATTCGGCAGGCTGTCGTGCCACGCAGGGGTGAGCACCGTGAGCGCGATACTTATACTCGAACTGTCTGGATCTTCGCTCATCGTCTCAAGCGGGGCTCAGCCGTTCATGCGGGCCTGGCTGGTCCGGGACCGTCAAGCCGGCTCGTTGCGCTCGCCGGTGAGGTCTCGCGATTCATAGGCCCGCACGATTCGGGTGACCAGCGAGTGACGCATCACGTCCGCATTGGTGAACGCCACGCAGGCAACCTCGCCCATTTCGGCCATAAGCTCAACCGCATCGCGCAGCCCGGAGCGCTGTCCCGTCGGCAGGTCGACCTGGGACAAATCTCCGGTCACCGCCATGCGGCTATTCTCCCCCAGACGGGTTAAGAACATCTTCATCTGGACCGGGGTGGTGTTCTGCGCCTCGTCGAGGATGACGAACGCGTTGCTGAGCGTCCGGCCGCGCATGAAGGCAAGCGGCGCCACCTCGATCTCGCCGTTGGCCAGGCGGCTCATCACCTGCTCCGCGGGCAGCATGTCATAGAGCGCATCGTAAAGCGGCCTCAGGTAAGGGTCGATCTTCTCGCGCAGGTCGCCGGGCAGGAAACCGAGGCGCTCGCCGGCCTCGACCGCCGGCCGCGACAGGATGATGCGGTCGACCTGGCCTTCCATCATGAGGGACACCGCCATGGCCACGGCGAGGTAGGTCTTGCCGGTACCGGCCGGGCCGATCGCAAAGACCAGCTCGTGGCTCCGGAGCGCCCGGATGTAGGCCGCCTGGTTCGGCGAGCGCGGCGAGATCCGCCGCTTGCGGGTGCGCAGCGTCAAGTCCTCGGCGTGGACGTCGGCGACCGCGCTTTGCCCGGCCCCGGCGCCCGGAGGGTTCTGCGCCATGCGCACCACGGCGTCGACCTCGGCGTCGCCCACGTCGAGGCCTTTGCGAAGGCGCTCGTAAAGCGCGTTCAAAGCCAAATCAGCGGTGCGCACGGCATCGGGCGGGCCCGAGATCGCCAGCCGGTTTCCGCGCGAGGCGAGCCGGACGCCGAGCTGCTCCTCCAAGCGGACCAGGTGCTGATCGTGCTCGCCGTAAAGCAATGGCAACAAGCTGTTGTCGTCGAACTGCAACAGAGTGGGCTGTTCGGAGTCGGAAGAGGGCGCGCCGGAACGGGAAGCGGACGTCACGCGCAAGCCCCCGCGCTGACTGGCATATCGCCGCTGCTGTCCCGGTTCGGCACCGCCTTGGCCGGGCCGGCGGCAACCCGACGCCCGGCGAGGCTGTTGGCGTGCGCGGCGATAATTCGCACCGGAACTATACGCCCGATCCATTCCCTTGGTGCGTCGAGGTGGACCGGCTGCATGTATGGGCTGCGCCCGACCAACTGGCCGGCCTTGCGGCCTTCGGATTCGAGCAGCACGGGCAGGATCCGGCCGATGGTTTCCCGGTTGAAGGCGGCCTGCTGCGCGCCGAGCAGCGCCTGGAGCGTGGCGAGGCGCTCGGCCTTCACCGGCTCGGACACCTGTTCCTCGAGGGCCGCGGCCGGCGTGCCGGGCCGCGGGCTGAACTTGAACGAATAGGCTTGGGCATAGCCCACGTCGGTCACCAGAGACAGCGTCTCGGCGAAGTCCCGGTCGGTCTCGCCCGGATGCCCCACGATGAAGTCGGAGGACAGCGCGAGATCCGGCCGGCTGCGGCGCAGGCGCTCGACGATCCGGCGATACTCGTCGGCGCCATGGCGCCGGTTCATCGCCTCGAGGATGCGGTCCGAGCCCGACTGCACCGGCAAGTGCAGATAGGGCATCAATTTCGGCTCGGACGCATGGACGGCGATCAGTTCGTCGTCCATGTCGCCCGGGTGCGAGGTGGTATAGCGCAGGCGTTTCAGGCCCTCGATCTCGGCCAATCTCAGGATCAGGCGTCCCAGGCCCCAGGTGCCGCCCTTCGGCCCGGCGCCGTGATACGCATTGACGTTCTGACCCAGGAGCGTGAGTTCGACCGCGCCAGATGCGACCAGACGCTCCGCCTCGGCAACGACATCCGTCACCGGCCGGGAATATTCCGCGCCGCGCGTATAGGGCACGACGCAGAAGCTGCAGAACTTGTCGCAGCCCTCCTGCACCGAGAGGAAGGCCGCCACGCCCTGCGGTGCGGCCGCCTCGGGAAGGTGGTCGAACTTGGACTCGACCGGGAATGCGGTATCGAGCACGCCCCGTCCCGGGCCGCCGCCGGAGGCCCGGACCCGCGCCGCGCGGGCCACCAGCTCGGGCAAGCGGTGGTAAGTCTGTGGCCCGAAGACGATATCGACGTGCGGCGCCCGGCGCAGGATCTCCTCGCCTTCGGCCTGGGCGACGCAGCCCGCCACGGCGATGACCATTCCGTCCCCGCCGCGCTCCCGCTCCCGCTTGAGCGGCCTGAGCCGGCCCAATTCGGAAAACACCTTCTCGGCAGCTTTCTCGCGGATATGACAGGTATTCAAGATCACCATGTCGGCGCCGCGCGGGCCGTCAACCGGAACGTAGCCGAGGGGCGCCAGGACGTCCGCCATACGCGCGGAATCGTAGACGTTCATCTGGCAGCCGTAGGTTTTGATGTATAGCGACTTGGACAAGGCCCTATCACCAGGCCCCGGGCCGCATCGGGCGCGACCGCATGTGCCCCGGGGCGTAGCCCTGGTTAACAATGTCTCGCAACATCACCCGTCCCGTCTCACTTGAGCGACCTTGCTCCGGCCCGGGTCAGGACACGGCGGCCGCGGTCCGCCGCTCCGGGCGCGCCTGCGGCCGCCCGGCCAGGGCGGCGGCAACGCCGCCGGCGACCCGGTCGTAGCAGTATTCGCTCAGCGCCTTGCGCGATCCCTTCTCCTCGATCGTGGCCGGCGGGTGGAACTCGACCACCACGGTCACCCAACCAAGCCCTGCCGCATGCCATATATGGTTCGCCAAGTCCATATCACCATACCAGGCAACAAACGGCCTTAGATAGCGCCCCATCGGCATGCCGTCGAGCCTCGTGTAGGCGATCGACACCGGTTGCACCGGCAAGGGCTTGCCGTTCACCCGGCGCTTGGCCACGGAAAACAGCGCGGACTTGAACGGCCGGACCCGATTGCCGTCGCTGCTGGTGCCTTCGGGAAACAGGATCAAATCGTCGCCCCGCCCGAGGCGCACCGCCATTTCGTCGCGCTGGTCCGCGATCTTGAGTCCGCGGCGCTCGACGAAGACCGAGCGCTGGAGTTTCGCCAACCATCCAAACAACGGCCAGCCGGCAACATCGGCCTTGGCGACGAAGGAACCCTTGATCAGCGAGCCCAGCACCATGATGTCAAAGTACGAAACGTGATTCGAAACATAGAGCGTCGGGTGGTTCTGGGTCTGGCGACCGCGCCGATCGACCTGGAACCCGAGGATGCGGCAGCACTGCCGGTGGTACCACAGCGGCAGCAACCTTTGCAGGGGCAGATTGAAGGTCACGGCGACCGCCTGCACCGGCATCAAAGGCAGGGTGAAGCCTGCGTAAAGCGAGATGCAGGAGACCGCCCTGAGCGGGGATCCGAGGCTAGACGCGGCCATGATGATCAGACGACGCCCTCGTTCCTGTCCGCCTCGTCGCGGGTGTAGTGCCGATAGTATCGCTGGGTCACCCACTCGGTCTTCACCACGACGCAGACGTCGGTCGTGCCGAAATCCAGCACGCCCACGACATCGCCTGAGTACGGCAA
>JBHIDD010000070.1:0-10649 GCA_046759925.1 Kiloniellaceae bacterium | reverse complement strand
CCGGCGTGCGTGATCAGCTACCGGGGGGCGATCGCCCACTACAACGGCAACGACACGGAACGGGCGATCCAGATGCTGGCGGCGATCACCGGCAACATCGACCGCCCCGGCGGGCGCTGCCGGGCCGTGGGCGCCAAGTGGAAGTACCCCAAGGGGCCGAAGGACAAACCCAAGGCCAAGAAGCTCGCGATCCTCGACGGCTTCAAGGGCCAGGTCGCCCTGCCGACGCACCACGTGAACCATCAGGTCCTGAAGATGATCAAGGATGGCGGCGCCGGCAGGCCCGAAGTCTACATGTGGTACTGTTACAACCCGGTCTACGTCAACGGCGACGTACAGGAGAACATCGAGGTCCTGAAGGACGAGTCGCTCATCCCCTTCACGGTGTGCGTCAACCCGTTCTACGACGAGTCGGCTGCCTTGGCGGACCTCATCCTGCCCGATGCGACCTACCTCGAGCGCTGGGACTGGGAGGACATGGTCTCGCCGAACCAGATAGCCGAATACTACATCCGTCAGCCCGTCGTGAAGCCGCTGGGCGAAGCCCGCGATTTCGGCGATGTGGTGTGCGAGCTGGCCGAGCGAATGGGCTTTCCTCTGGGCTTCAAATCCAAGGAAGAGTTCGTCAGGCTGTCTTGCGAGATGACGCCGGGCGTCAAGGAAGCCGGCGGCTTCGAGTACATGACGACGCACGGCGTGTGGCACGACCCCAACGCCAGGCCGAAGTACTACGGATATAAGAAAGAGATTAAGCCGGACGCCCTCGAGAAGGACGGCGTCATCTTCGACGAGGCCACGGGCGTCTACTGGAACTGGCACAAGTCCGGCGCCAAGAGCGAGGCGGATGCGCGGGCCAAGGGGTACGCCCACACCAAGAACGCCTACAAGGGCTACGTCGGGCAAGAGATCGGCGCCAAGGTGTACCAGGGCTTCAAGCCGGACAAGCTCAACAAGTCGGGCTACTTCGAGCTCTACTCCAACATTCTGGAGGACAAGGGGTTTGCGCCGCTGCCCACCTATGTGCCGATCCCCGAGCACGAGGAGATGAGGCCGAAAGACCTGGTCCTGACAACCTACAAGGTTGCCGTCCAAACGCATTCGCGCACCCAGAACTGCAAGTGGCTGACCGAGGTCTTCTACGACAACCCGGCCTGGATCAATCCGCTGAGCGCGGAGCAGCTGGGCATCGCCGACGGGGACGCGATCAAGATCCGGTCCAAGGTCGGCGAAATGACGACGACGGCGAGGGTCACGCCGGCCGTCGTGCCGGAGGTGGTTGCCGTCTCCTTCCACTGCGGACACTGGCAGTACGGCCGCTATGCCTCCACCAATAAGTCCCCCACGGGCTCGGACGACGACCCGGATTTCAAGCGCAAGTGGTGGAATTCCAACGGCGCGCATCCGAACTGGGTCATCCCGAACGTGCCGGACCCGATCAACGGGCAGATGGGCTGGATGGATGCCGTCGTCGAGGTGACCAGGGTATAGGGAGGCGCAGGTGGCCTCGCGACGAACCATAGCCGCCGAGACGGCGGACTTGGCCGGGAAAGCCGCGGCGCGCAGCAACCTCTACGGCGTCCTGGCCATGGTCTATCGCGAGGAACCGTCGGCGGACCTCCTGCGCCAGGTCAGGGACGGGGAATTTCTCGCCGCCCTCTCGGAGGCGGGGGTGGCGCTGGGCCGCGAGTTTCTCGACGGCGCCGCCGAAGGGCTCGCCGATGATCTGGCGGTCGAGTACACGCGATTGTTCGTCGGCCCCGGCAAGCACATTCCGCCATATGAGAGCGTGCAGCGCGAGGGGGCGCTGTGGGGCAAATCGACGAGTGACGTGGCCGCCTTCGTCGAACGCCGCGGCTTTGCCTATCGGCCCGATTACCGCGGCCTCCCCGACCACGTCAGCGTCGAGCTCGAGTTCATGCAGCAGGCCACCGCACAGGAAGCGCGCGCTTACGAGGCGGCCGACGCCGCCGGGGCGGCGGTGTGTCGCGGCATCGGGGCGGCGTTCCTCGAGGACCATCTCGGCCAGTGGATTCCGGAATTTTGCGACAAAGTCATGGCCGCCGCGGAACGGCCCTTCTACAGGGAGATGGCGAAGCTGACGAAAGGCTTCATGGAATCCGAGCTACAGGAATTCCGGAACTCGCGAGAGCGCGGCTTGGCGATACCGGCCGGGCCCGCGGTTAAAGCAAAAAGGCGATATGAAGGGACCGGGACTCATCGCCGGAACAGGAGGGTGAAATGACGACCTTGCCGCCGTCGGGCGCCGGCGCCTTTGCCGAAGACTTCCCCGCGGTTTGGGAGGCGTATCGGGCGCTCGGCGAACGGGCCGCCGAATCGGGGCCGCTCGATGCGCGGACCCGGCGCCTCATCAAGCTGGCGCTCGCGATCGGCGCCGGTTCGGAAGGGGCGGTGCATTCGCACGCCCGCCAGGCCCTGGAGGACGGCTTGCCGCCGGACGAGCTGCGCCAGGTTGCGACCTTGGCGATCACGACGCTTGGCTTCCCCGCGGCGATCGCCGGGCTGTCCTGGATCAACGATATCGTCAAGGGCAAGGGGTAGCCCCGTCGTGCCGGGTTCCGCGCCGGAGGGCGGGTGGCTCCCACCATCCGGACCTCCAGTCGGACCGGATGTCGGCCGAAACGCTCCGGGCCGGCCGTTGCGGGGCGACGCCTTCGGCCGGCTCGATGGATCGTCCGTCGCGAATCGCTTGTCGGCCAGTTGCCGCGGCCGATCCGGCCGTGAGTCCGTGCGGATGGGTTCGCCTCACGGCCACGCGACCGCCGGCGGCAGGGACATGAGGATCGCTTCCACGTTGCCGCCGGTGGCGAGCCCGAACCGGGTGCCCCGGTCGTAGAGCAGGTTGAACTCGGCGTAGCGGCCGCGCTTGATCAGCTGGGCCCGGCGCTCGTCTTCGGTCCAGGGCTCGGCCAGGTGACGGCGCACGATTTTCGGATAGACCTCGAGGAACGCCAGCCCCACGTCGCGGGTGAAGGCGAAATCGGCCTCCCAGTCGCCGGAATCGAGATAGTCGTAAAAAATCCCGCCGACCCCGCGCGGCTCGCCCCGGTGCTTGAGGAAGAAGTACTCGTCGCACCAGGCCTTGAAGCGCGGGTAATAGGCCGGGTCGTGCCTGTCGCAGGCGGCCTCGAGCGCGCCGTGGAAGGCGCGGGTGTCGGCCTCGTCGGGGACCATGGGGGTCAGGTCCGCGCCGCCGCCGAACCAGGACTCGGTGGTGACGATGTGGCGCGTGTTCATGTGCGCCGCGGGGATGCGCGGCGAGTTCAGGTGGGCGACGAGGGAGATGCCGCTGGCCCAGAACCGCGGGTCCGCCTCGGCGCCCGGAATCTCTTTGGCGTACTCGGGGGCGAATTCGCCCCAGACCGTGGAGACGTTGACCCCGACCTTCTCGAAGACCCGGCCGCGCAGGATCGACATGACCCCGCCGCCGGCCTGCCCGTCGCCGTCCCGGGCCCAGGCCTTGCGCGCGAAACGGCCCGGGGCCACGTCCTTGAGCCGTTCGGCGATCGGCAGCTTCTCGGCGAGCGGCGCGGTGAGCTCGTCTTCGAGCGCCTCGAAGGCGGCGCAGGCGCGATCGCGCAGGTCTTCGAACCAGGCCGAGGCGCGCTGTTTTCTCTCCTCGCTCGACTCGCTCATGGCGTTGTTCCGGGAAACCGATCCGTCTGTCTCAAGGCCTCGCTCAATACCATGGCGGCGGCCAATGCGACATTGATCGAGCGTAAGCCGGGGCGCATGGGGATGACCAGGCGCGCGTCGGCGGCCGCGCAGACCTCCTCCGGCACGCCGGCGCTCTCGCGCCCGACCATCAGGTGATCGTCGGGCCGGAAGGCGAAATCGCAGTAGGCGGTGTCGCCCTGGGTGGTAAGCAGCACCAGCCGGCCGCGGGCCGCGCGCCGATAGGCGGCCCAGGACGCGTGCCGGGTCATCTCGACGCCTGCGAGATAATCCATGCCGGCGCGGCGCAGGCGCCTGTCGTCGAACAGGAACCCGCAGGGTTCGATGATGTCGACGGGCAATCCCAAACAGGCGCCAAGGCGCAAGAGCGCGCCGGCGTTTTGCGGGATGTCCGGTTGGAAAAGGACAAGGCGCATGCCTGACCGAATTTCCCTCTGGCTGTGCCGTCTCGGCCTTTGCCTTCGGGGGAATTTTCCTCTATATGCGTGCTGCGACACAAGGCGCCCGGGTGCGGGCGTCCCGAGAACAGGGGGTCGGGGGACGCCCGCGACATTGAAGGAACGGCAACATGGCAGAGAGAGCGGATCCCGCTCATCTGGGCGACGGCGAAACGCGGCGCGATTTTCTCTATCTGGCCGCCGGGGCGGTCGGCGCCGTGGGTGCGGCGGCCGCCGTCTGGCCCTTGATCGATTCGATGAACCCCTCGGCCGAGGTGCTGGCGCTGTCCTCGACCGAGGTCGACCTCGCGCCGATCGAGGAGGGCATGAGCATCACGGTGACCTGGCGCGGCAATCCGATCTTCATCCGCCACCGCACGCCCGCCGAGATCGAGGCGGCCCGCGCCACGCCGCTCGACGAGCTGCCCGACCCGGAGGCCGACGAGGACCGGGTCAAGAAGCCGGAATGGCTGATCGTGATCGGCATCTGCACGCATCTGGGCTGCGTGCCCAAGGGCCAGCGGGTCGGCGACAAGCGCGGCGAATGGGGCGGCTGGTTCTGCCCCTGCCACGGCTCGCACTACGACACCTCCGCCCGGATTCGCAAGGGACCGGCGCCGAAGAACCTGGAAGTGCCGCCCTATGACTTCCTCGAAGACGGCCTGATCCGGATCGGTTGAACGGACCATGAGCGACCGCCAGAGAAATAACGCCCTGGTGAAGTGGATCGACCACCGGCTCCCGATCTTCACCTTCATGAACCACGAGCTGAACGAGTATCCGACGCCGCGGAACTTGAGCTACTGGTGGAACTTCGGCTCGCTGGCCGGGATTACGCTGGTGATCCTGATCGTCACCGGCATCATGCTCGCCATGCAGTACACCGCGCACGTGGACCACGCCTTCGATTCCGTCGAACGCATCATGCGCGACGTGAACTACGGCTGGCTGCTGCGCTACATCCACATGAACGGGGGCTCGTTCTTCTTCCTCGTGGTCTACATTCACGTTTTCCGCGGGCTTTATTACGGCTCGTACAAGGCGCCGCGCGAGCTTTTGTGGATTCTCGGCGTGGCGATCCTGGTGCTGATGATGATGACCGCCTTCATGGGCTACGTGCTGCCGTGGGGCCAGATGAGCTACTGGGCCGCCAAGGTGATCACCAACCTGTTCTCGGCGATTCCTTTGGTCGGCGACGCGATCGTCACCTGGTTGTGGGGCGGCTTCACGGTCGACAACCCGACGCTCAACCGCTTCTACGCGCTGCACTACCTGTTGCCCTTCGTCATCGTCGGCGTGGTCTTCCTGCACCTTTGGGCGCTGCACCGCTTCGGTTCGAACAACCCGCTCGGGATCGACGCCAACGGGCCGCAGGACAAGATCCCGTTCCATCCCTACTACACGGCGAAGGACGCCTTTGGCCTGGGCGTGTTCCTCGCCGTGTTCTGCGGATTCACCTTTTTCGCGCCGAACTTATTCGTCGAGCCGGTCAACTATGTCCCGGCCAACCCGCTAGTGACGCCGACGCACATCAGGCCCGAGTGGTACTTCCTGCCGTACTACGCGATCTTGAGGGCGATTACCTTCGACATCTGGTTCATTCCCGCCAAGCTGATCGGTGTCACCCTGATGTTCGGGTCGATCCTCATCCTGTTCTTCCTGCCCTGGATCGACCGCTCGCCGGTCCGCAGCGCCCGGTTCCGGCCGATCTACAAGCAGTTCTTCTGGATCTTCCTGGCCGACTGCATTTTCCTCGGCTACATCGGCTACAACCCGCCGGAGGGTTGGTTCATCGTGGCCGGGCAGATCGCGACCGCATACTACTTCCTGCACTTCGTCATCGTGTTCGTACTCAGCTACGTGGAGCGGCCGCGGCCCTTGCCGAGCTCGATCATCGAACCGGTGCTGGGCGGCGCCGGTGCTCCCGCCGGGGCACCGGCGAAGCCGATGGAGAAGCCGTGATGAAGAGGCTGCTGATCGGCGTCGTCGCCGCCGTCCTCGGCCTCGGTTGGAGCGCCGCCCAAGCCGCCGAAGAAGCCGAGGCCCCGGGCCACAACTGGTCGTTCTCGGGCATCTTCGGGACCTTCGACCGGGCCGCCCAGCAGCGCGGCTTCCAGGTCTACAAGGAGGTCTGCGCGGGCTGCCATTCGCTCGATCTCGTGGCCTTCCGCCACCTCGAGGCGCTCGGCTTCAGCGCCGAAGAGGTCAAGGCGATCGCCGCGGAGTACACGATCATCGACGGGCCGAACGACGATGGCGAGATGTTCGAGCGGCCGGGCCGGCCGTCGGACTTCTTCCCGCCGCCGTTTCCGAACGACAAGGCCGCGGCCGCCGCCAACGGCGGGGCGATTCCCCCGGACCTTTCGCTGATGGCCAAAGCGCGCGAGGGCGGGCCGGACTACCTCCGCGCGCTTCTGACCGGCTATGTGGAGCCGCCGGGCGAGTTCGACCTGATCGAGGGCCTGAGCTACAACCTCTACTTCCCGAACCACCAGATCGCCATGCCGCCGCCGCTTTTCGAGGGCGCCGTGGAATTCGCCGACGGCACCGAGGCGAGCGTCGAGCAGATGGCGGGCGACGTCACCACCTTCCTGATGTGGGCCGCCGAGCCGAACCTCGAGGCGCGCAAGGAGATGGGCATCAAGGTCATGCTCTTCCTGCTCGTCTTCACCGGCCTCCTTTACGCCGCGAAGCGCAGGGTCTGGTCGGATCTGCACTGAGGCGCCGGGACGCCGCTTGGGACGCAAACGGCCCCCCCCGGCGGCCTTGTTCTTTCGCCTCGGCCCTTGGCATCGGCGGCGCCGTCGAGTACACCCGGGTGGCGGATAAGCCGGACAAGACCGAGCCATGCAGGCGGCACGCATGACGGACCCACCGGTGATCGGCGTTATCGGCGGCAGTGGCGTCTACGACATCGCGGGGCTGGCCAGGACCGAGTGGCGGCGTGTCGATTCGCCCTTCGGCGAGCCCTCGGACGAGCTGCTGTTCGGCGAGCTCGGCGGCCAGGCCATGGTGTTCCTGCCGCGCCACGGCCGGGGCCACAGGATCCCGCCGTCGGAGCTCAATTTCCGCGCCAACATCGACGCGCTGAAACGCGCCGGCGTCACCGAGATCGTCTCGATCAGCGCCGTCGGTTCATTGCGCAAGGACTTGGCCCCGGGGACCTTCGTCATCGTCGACCAGTTCATCGACCGCACCTTCGCCCGCACCAAGTCCTTCTTCGAGACCGGGCTGGTGGCCCATGTCTCGATGGGACGGCCGGTCTGCGAACGGCTCGGCGGCCGCCTGGAGGAGGCGGCCGGCGAGCTCGGCCTGCGCGTCCAACGCGGCGGCACCTATCTGGTGATCGAAGGGCCGCAGTTCTCGACCCGGGGGGAATCCGAGCTCTACCGTTCCTGGGGCTGCGACGTCATCGGCATGACCAACATGCCCGAGGCCAAGCTCGCCCGCGAGGCGGAGATGTGCTACGCGACCGTGGCCATGGTCACCGACTACGACTGCTGGCACGAGGACCACGACCACGTCACCGTGGGGCAGGTGGTGCGGGTGCTCATGGCGAACGCGGACAAGGCGCGCGACCTCGTCAAGCAGGTGGCGCCGAAGCTCGCCGGGCGGACATCGCCGTGCGCGGCGGGCTGCCACCGGGCCCTCGACGACGCCCTGATCACCCGGCCGGAGGCGCGCGATCCGAAAGTCGCGGCCCGGCTGGACGCCGTGGCCGGCCGGGTGCTGGACGGCTGAGGCGGCGCCGCGCCGGCGGGCGGGACACGCGGCAAGGGCAGATGCGATGCAGGTGAATGGCAGGCCGACCCGGACCATTTCGCTCGCCGACGACGGCTGGGCGGTGGAGATCATCGACCAGACCCGGCTGCCCCACGACTTCGTCGTCCGCAGGCTGGAGACGATGGACCAGGCGGCCCACGCGATCCGGGCCATGCTGGTCCGCGGCGCGCCGCTCATTGGCGCCACCGCCGCCTACGGCATGGCGCTGGCCATGCGCAGCGACCCTTCGCCGGCCAATCTGGAGCAGGCGGGACAGGTCTTGCGCGCCGCCCGGCCGACGGCGGTCAACCTGCGCTGGGCGGTCGAGGACGTGGCCGCGCGCCTGCGCCCGTTGCCCGCCGGCGACCGCGCCGCGGCCGCCTATGCGCGGGCCGCCGAGATCTGCGACGAGGACGTCGCGATCAACCGGGCGATCGGCGCGCATGGCCTGGGCCTGCTCCGGGCGGCCTGGGAACAGGTCGGGCGGGCGCAGCCCGTCAACCTGCTCACCCACTGCAACGCCGGCTGGCTGGCCACCGTCGACTGGGGCACGGCGCTGGCGCCGGTCTACATGGCGGCGGAGGAGGACATCCCGGTCCATGTCTGGGTCGACGAGACCCGGCCGCGCAACCAGGGCGCGGGGCTGACCGCCTGGGAGCTCGCCCAGCACGGCGTGCCGCACACGGTGGTCGCGGACAATGCGGGCGGCCACCTGATGCAGCACGGCCTGGTCGATCTCTGCGTCACCGGCACCGACCGGACCACGGCGAACGGCGACGTCTGCAACAAGATCGGCACGTATTTGAAGGCGCTGGCCGCGCACGACAACGGCGTGCCGTTCTACGTCGCGCTGCCGGGGCCGACCATCGACTGGACGATCGACGACGGGCTCCATGAGATCCCGATCGAAGAGCGCGACGGGCGCGAGCTCTCGGAGGTGACCGGCCGGACGGCGCAAGGGACGATCGCCACCGTGCGCATCACGCCGGAGGACAGCCCGGTCGCCAACTACGGTTTCGACGTGACTCCGGCGCGCCTGGTCAGCGGGCTTATCACCGAGCGCGGCGTCTGCGCGGCCTCGCGCCAAGGGCTGCTCGAGCTCTATCCCGAGCGCCACCCCGGCGGCTAGGGGCGGGCCCAATGAAGCATGTCAGGCGGCGCCGGGCGATTATCGAGACCGCGCGGAAAATGAACGCCCTCGGGATCAACCAGGGCCGCTCGGGCAACGTCAGCGCGCGGGCCGGCGGCGGCATTCTGATCACCCCTTCGGGGCTCCCTTACGAGGCGATGCAGCCGGCGGATATCGTCGAGATGGCCTTCGACGGAACCTGGCGCTGCGAGACGCCGGAGCGGCGGCCCTCGAGCGAGTGGCGCGTCCACCTGGACATCCTGCGGGCGCGCCCCGAATTCGGCGCGGTCGTCCACAGCCACGCGGTCAAAGCCACGGCGCTCTCCTGTCACAGGCGCGACATCCCGGCCTTCCATTACATGGTGGCCCTGGCGGGCGGAAATTCGATCCGCTGCGCGCCCTATGCCACCTTCGGCACGGCGGCGCTGTCGAGGAACGCGCTCGCCGCGCTCGAGGGGCGCAGCGCCTGCCTGCTGGCCAACCACGGCCTGATCGCCGCCGGCAAAGACCTGGACGCGGCGCTGGGGCTCGCCGTCGAGGTCGAGACCCTGGCGGCGCAGTACTGTCAGGCGCTCCAGATCGGCCGGCCGAAGCTGCTTTCGGATGCCGAGATGGCCCGCGTGCTCGCCAAGGTGAGGGCGGGCACCGGCTACGGCAGCGCGCCCCGGGCGGTCTCCGCGGCGCGGGCCGTAGCGCCGCGACGCCGGCGCGTATCGCCGCCGCGCAAGGCGGGCCGGCGGTGAGCCGGGCGATCACCGGGGTCGACCACGTGTTGGTCGGGGTGCGCGATCTCGAGGCGGCGCGCCTTGCCTACCGGCGCCTGGGCTTCACGGTCTCGTCGCGCGGCCGGCACGTCGGCTGGGGCACGGCGAATTACTGCCTGATGTTCCCGGCGAATTACGTCGAGCTTCTGGGCATCGTCGATCCGGCCCAGTCGACCAACAAGCTGGACGAGTTCCTCAAGACCCGCGAGGGCGTGATGGGCGTGGCCTTCGCCTGCGACGATGCGGCGGCCGCGGCCAAGGCGCTGCGCGGGGCGGGGATCGACGCCGAGGGGCCGAAGGAGCTGAAGCGCGTCCTGGAGGCGGCGGAGGGCGAGAGCGCGCCGGCCTTCAAACTGGTCGACCTGCCGGCGGCCGCGACCCCCGGCGCCCCGGCCTTCCTCTGTCAGCACCTGAGCCGACCCCTGGTCTGGCAGGCGCCCTGGCTCGAGCATGCCAACGGGGCCCGGGGCCTGGTTTCGGTGACCGGCGTGGTCGGGGACCCCGGGGCGCTTGCGCTCGCCTATGGCGGGCTTTTCGGCTTCGACAAGGTCCGGGTGAGCGACGGCTTTGTCGAGGTGGCGACCGGCGGCGCGGTCCTCCGCTTCACCACGCCGGACTGGCTCGGGCGGCTCTATCCGGGCTTAGCCGGCCTGCCCGCCTATCCGGTGCCCTGGCTCGCCGGGCTGCGGCTCGCGGTGCGCGATCTCGCGTGGACCGCCGCCCTGCTCGAGTCCGCGGGGACGCCCTATTTCCGCGACGGCGACCGCCTGCTGCGCCTGCCGCCCCAGGCGGCCTGCGGGGTCCTGCTCGAATTCGCAGCCGGTTAACCCGAACTTTACCCCCGAATTGCGGGTCAAGTCATTG
>JBHIDD010000069.1:0-10672 GCA_046759925.1 Kiloniellaceae bacterium | reverse complement strand
TCCTTCCTTTACGTATGTTCACAAATAGGTTGGCCGAAACCGGCCCGCAACCGGTATCCGATTGATTTTTCGGGTCTATCCGGCAGGCGCTTCGGCTTGGAGCCGGCTCCCGGGCTCGGCGGCCCCGTTCAGCCGGGCCCGGGCCCGGGCGCCGGCGGCCTGCCCAAAGGCGGCGAACAGGCGGGTCGAGAAGGGGTTATCCAGGGCTTTGTATTCCGGGTGCCACTGGACGCCGAGGGCGAAATTGCGCGCGTTCGTGACCCGGACCGCCTCGATGGTGCCGTCGGGGGCGACCGCCTCGATGCTCAGGCCCCCGGCGAGGCGGTCGAGCGCTTGGCTGTGCAGCGAATTGACGGTGATCTCGCGCGCGCCGGCAAGTTTCTCCATCTCGCCGCCGGCGGTGAGGGTCACCGGATGGCGCGGCCCGTATTGGACGTCCGGATCCTCGTGTTGCGGCCGGCGGTGGTCCATCCGCCCGGGCAGCTCGTGGAGCCGGGCGTGCAGCGTCCCGCCGAGCGCGACGTTCAGCTCCTGCATGCCGCGGCAGATCGCCAGAAGCGGCAGGCCCCGGTCGATCGTCGCGCGAATCAGCGGCAGCGTGGTGGCGTCGCGCTCCAAATCGTGCGGTTCGGTCTCCGGGCCTGGCTCGGCGCCGTAGTGGCTCGGATAGACATTCGAGGGGCTGCCGGTCAGCATCAGGCCGTCCAACCGGGCGAGCAGGTCGGGGAGGTCGAACATGTCCCCGAAGGCCGGGATGACCAGCGGGATGCCGTCCGCGGCCTCGACCACGGCGCGCGGGTACTTGTCGCTCACGCTGTGAAAGGGTTTCCCCCCGATTTCTCGGATGCAGGCGGGAACGCCGATCACCGGCTTGGGTGGAAACTGCGTCATGCCATCTGGTAGCCTCTCTCATAGCAGGATGACAGGTGTGACGGCGATTTGTGAGAGAGGGTACTAGGCCGCTTCGGCGCCCCGCGCAAGGGTAAGAGTGCTTGTGCCCCGGGCCGCTTCCGGCCATATCTGAGCGTCATGGAGAGCACGGTTGACAGCCTATTGGCCTGGAAAGGCGGCGCCGTGGCGGCCTGGCTGGTACTGCTGTTCGCCGCGGAGCGGTTGCGGCCGGCGGCGCGCGAAACCCGCATCCAAGGGACCTCCGCCGTGGCCGGCGGCCGGCGGCGCCTGGTGCGCAACCTGGGCCTGTGGCTCGCCAACGTCGGGTTCTCGCCGCTCGTCGTGGTGCCGGTCTCGCTGTGGGCCACCCAGTATCATCTCGGCTGGCGGCCGGACTGGTGGAGCGGCGCGCCGGGCCTGCTGCTCGATATCGTGGTGCTGGACTTCCTGATTTACTGGTGGCACTTGGCGAACCACAGGGTCCCCCTGCTGTGGCGCTTCCATGAGGTGCACCACCTGGATCGCTTCCTCGATACCACCACGGCGCTGCGCTTCCACTTCGGCGAGGTGCTGCTCTCGGCGCTCGCGCGCGCCGCGGTGATCATGCTCTTCGGCTTGCCGATCTCCTCGGTCCTGGTGTTCGAGACCCTGGTGCTCGCCGGGACGATCTTCCACCATTCCAACCTGGCGCTGCCCGCCGGCTTCGAGCGGGCGCTGTCCCGCGTCGTCATCACGCCGTCGATCCACTGGGTGCATCACCATGCCGCTCGGGCGGACACCGATTCCAACTACGGCACCATTTTCAGTTTCTGGGATCCGCTCTTCGGATCGAGGAGCGCGACGCGGCGCACGCTTGGCATGACGATCGGCGTCGAGCGTCGCTCGGAGCAGGCTTTCTTGCATTTGTTGATCCGGCCATTCCTGAGCGAAAGCTTGCGCGCCGCGCGGGCTTAGCGATGCCGGCGATCCCGCGCGCCGGCACGTCGCGGGCCGCCACCCCGCCCCCCCCCCCACGCCCGGTTTGGACCGGGATGCCGGGACCCGCGCCCGGCCGTTCGGCCCGGGCGACGTGCGCGCAAAGCCTATTGCCGGATGGATGACCCATGAAATTCGTGGTGCTCGCAGTCGGGCTCGTCGTGGCCGCGTCGATCGCCACCTATGCCCGCTACGAGAGCTTCGACCCCTGCGACTGGCTGGAGCGCGACATGGTGCGGCAGTCCGGCCTGCCGCCTCTCGTGGTGCACGCCCGGATCCGCGCCGCTTTCCTGGTCCGCGGCATCGCCGAGCCCGGCCCTTACGATTGCCTCAAGGGATGGTGGAGCTTCAAAGCGAAGGAGCTGCCCAAGGAGTCCTAGGCGCGCCTCGCCATACACGCCCTGTTCCGCGCCGGGGCGCACGGCACTCCCCTGCCGGGGATTAAACGAACGTTCGGGCGTATCGCCGCGCGGGGGTTGCGCCGGAACGCGAAGGATTCGGTCAGCCGCCTTGGCGCTGCGGCCCGGGGCGATCGATCTCCAGGTCGCGGTACTCGAAGAGTTCGGGATCGACCTCGACGCCGAACTCGGGATTGACCAGAGAGACCTGGGTGGCGATCCCCTGGGCATCGACCAGTTCCCATTTCTTGAGACTCAGCGGCTTGTCGCTGAACACCAGGGTGATGCGGCCGGCGTCCTTCGCGTCGCGATCCTGCAGCGTCACTCGCAGGCTGCCCGGGCCCCGCGCCACCCGGGTGACCCGTATGCTATCCGAGAGGTTCACCTTCTCGCGGATCAGGAACCACAGCGGCGTCTCCCAGAGCGGCATGAAGGTCGCCTGCTTCAGCTCCCGGTCGTAGAACAGCAGGCTCAGGCCGGTGGCGATCAACAGCACCGGGTGGGGCGGATCATAATCGAAGCGCATCTTGCCGGGCCGCTTGACGACCACCTCGCCCTCGGCATAGGTGCCGTTGGACGAGATTTGCACGAAGCGGGCCCGCAGGGTGGAGATGCCGTTGAGGTAGCGCAAGACCCGGCCGACCGCCGCCACGTCATCGGGCGACAGCGCGGTTTCTTCGCTCGCGCCGATCCTCGCCCCGGGGTTGGCCGACAGGATCGCGCCGGCGAGGAGGACGGTCAGCAGCAGGCGGATCATCGCAGAGCCCAGGCGGCGCATGGTGTTTTCGCTCACGGCCCGGCGCGGCCCGGAACCAGGACCTCGCGCTTGCCGACGTGATTCGCCTGGCTCACCACGCCTTCGGCTTCCATCCGCTCGATGATCCGCGCCGCCCGGTTGTAGCCGATCTGCAGGTGGCGCTGGATGAAGCTGGTCGAGGCCTTGCGGTGCTGGAATACGAGCGCCACCGCGCTGTCGTAAAGCTCGTCGCCCTCCTCCCCGCTCGCGAAACCGTCGAAGCCGGGCTCGTCGTCCTCGGTCACGGCCTCGACATAGGATGGCTGGCCCTGGCGTTTCAGGAAGGCGGCCACGTCCTCGACCTCCCGGTCGGTGACCAGCGGCCCGTGGACCCGCGAGATGCGGCCGCCCTGGGTCATGTAGAGCATGTCGCCCTGACCCAGCAGCTGTTCCGCGCCGGTCTCGCCCAGGATGGTGCGGCTGTCGATCTTCGAGGTGACGTGGAAGCTGATCCGGGTCGGGAAATTGGCCTTGATGGTGCCGGTAATCACGTCGACCGAGGGCCGTTGGGTCGCCATGATCAGGTGGATGCCGGCGGCGCGCGCCATCTGCGCCAAGCGCTGCACGGCGATCTCGACGTCCTTGCCGGAGAGCAGCATGAGGTCGGCCATCTCGTCGACGACCACGACGACATAGGGCAGCGGCTCCAGATCGAAGGGCTGTTCCTCGTGGATCGGCTGGCCGGTGTCCGGATCGAAACCGGTCTGCACCCTGCGGGTCAAAACGTCGCCGGTGTGCAGGGCCTCCTCGATCCGGCTGTTGTAGCCGTCGATGTTGCGCACCCCCAGGCGCGACATGGCGCGGTAGCGCTCCTCCATCTCGCGTACGGTCCATTTGAGGGCGACGACCGCCTTCTTCGGATCGGTGACCACCGGCGAGAGCAGATGCGGGATGCCGTCGTAGGCCGACAGCTCGAGCATCTTCGGGTCGATCATGATGAACCTGCATTGCTCGGGGCTCAGCCGGTAGAGCAGCGATAGGATCATCGAGTTCAGGCCCACCGACTTGCCGGAGCCCGTGGTGCCCGCGATCAAAAGGTGCGGCATGCGCCAGAGGTCCACGATCATCGGGTTGCCGCTGATGTCCTTGCCGAGGATCAGCGGCAGCTTGCCGCCGGCCCGCTCGTAGGAGCGCGCGCCCAGCAGTTCGCGCAAATACACCGTCTCGCGCTTGCTGTTGGGTAGCTCGATGCCGATCACGTTGGAGGCCGGCACCACCGCGACGCGCACCGAAACCGCGCTCATCGAGCGGGCGATGTCATCGGCCAGGCCGACCACCCGGCTGGTCTTCGTCCCTGGCGCCGGCGCCAGCTCGTAGCGCGTGACCACGGGACCGGGGCGCACCTTGACGATCTCGCCGCGGACCCCGAAGTCGTCCAGGACCGTTTCGAGCAGGCGGGCGTTCTTTTCCAGGGAGTCCCGATTGAAGGCAGCTTCCCGCGCGGCGACCGGCGGAACCTCCAGCAGCGCGAGGGGCGGCAGTTCGTAACCGCCGCCCGGGCCGAAGTCGAGGCGCCCTTGCGCGGCCTCCCGGCCCCGCTTGCCCGGCGCGGCGCGCGCCTGCTTCGGCGCGATCAGCCCGGTTCGGGCTTTCCGCGGGTGCCCGGTGCGCGGCGCGAAAGCCTCGATCTCGTCCTCTTCCGTGAGCTCCCCGCCGGCCTCCTCCATGAGCTGCGGCTCGCGGCGGGCGCCGGCGATCCGGGGGCGGCGCATCTTCCCTGCCCCGGTTCGGAATCCCGCATGGCGCCGGGTCAGCGTGCCGAGGGTTCGGCCGGCGGCACCGGGCAACCAGGCGGCGGCGCGCCCGGCCGCGCGCCATTCGTCCCGGCTGAGGCCCTGGACATAGAGGAAGCCGAGCAGCCCGAAGGCCACCGCGCCGAGCGCGGCGCTCCAGGGCGCCACGCCGGTCAGCAGGACCGTTTCGCCGAGCAACAGCGCCCCGGCGAAACCGCCCAGCCCGTTGCCGAGCGGCCAGGTCTCCGGAGTCGGCAGTGTGGCCAGCGCCGTGGCCGCCAGGAGCAGGACCAGCGGCAGGACGGCGAGGCGCAGCCACCAGCGTCGCAGCCGGTGCCGGCGCAGCAGATGCCAGGCCCAACCGGCGATGGCCAGCGGGGCCACGAAGGCGGCCAGGCCGAGACTTTGCAACAGAAGGTCGGCGGCATAGGCCCCCGGCAGGCCGAGCAGGTTGCGCACCGGGCCGTCGACCGCCCGGTTGAACGAGGGGTCGGCCGGGTCGAAGGTCAGACAGGCGGCGAAGGTCGCCAGGCCGAATGCCAGGACGCCGAGGCCGAGACCCTCGATCAGGCGGCGGCGGAAGAACGCGCCCGTGCCGCGCGGCAAGAGCCGTGGCCGCACCGTCCGCGCGGCCCGGCTGAACGTGCCACCTCTTACGGCCATGATCGCCTCATCCCCCCTTCTTCGCCTACAGGATCTCCGTGATGCGGCGAAGCGCCGCCTCGGTCAAGGCCGTATCGTAGACCAATGCGATGCGGATGTAAGGCGCCCCCGGGTTGTCGCCGCCCGGATCCGTCTCGCACATGTACGCGCCCGGCAGCACGCGGATCCCCGCCTCGCGCCACAGCGTGAGCGCCGCGGCCTCGCCGTCGCCGACGTCGAGCCAAAGGAAGAAGCCGCCCGCCGGCTTGCGGAAGTTGAAGCGGTTTCCCAGGACCCGCTCGGCGACCGCGAAGTTCTCCTGGTAGCGGGCCCGGTTGGCGATGACGTGACTCTCCTCCTGCCAGAGGCGCGTGCCGGCGGCCAGCACCGGCAACGGCACCCCCGCGCCGCCGACCCGCAGGACCGCGTCGAGCGCGGTGATGCGCCGCGGGTCGCCGACCACGAAGCCGCAGCGCAGGCCCGGGGCGCTGGAGCGCTTGGACAGGGAATGGAACGCCAGGACGTTGTCCAGCGAACCGCCCAGCGCGGCGGCGGCCTGGAGCGCGCCTGCCGGCTTGGCATCGGTATAGATCTCGGCGTAACACTCGTCGAAGGCGAGGGTAAAGTCATGGGCCCGGGCCAGCTCGATCAGGGCCGTCAGCTTTGCCAGGCCGGCGACCGCCCCCTGCGGGTTCGACGGTGAACAGAGGTAACAGAGGCAGGCGCGATCGAGCACCGCGGGCGGCAGCGCGCCGTAATCCGGCTGGAAGCCGGTTTCCCGTGACGCGGCGACGAAGACCGGCTCGACGCCTGCCGCCGCGGCCGCTCCCGCGTAAACGTGATAGAAGGGATTCGGGATCAGGATCGCCGGCTTTCCTGCCGCGCCGTCCGTTCCGGGCCCCGGCGCGTTCGCCAGGGCGGCGAAGAACAGGCCCTCGCGCGTGCCCGGCAACGGCAAGATCATGCGCTCAGGATCGATCATGTCGTCGGGTAGCCCATAGCGGCGCGCGAGCCAGGCGGCGCAGGCCTCGAGGTACGTCGGGACCCCGCGCGGCCGCGGATAGCGCGCCCAGCCGGCGGCCGCCTTGGTCAGCTCCTCGGCGACGAAAGCGGGCGGTTGGTTCTGCGGCTCGCCCAGCGAAAGCAGGATCGGCGCGCCGGGCTCGCGGCCGCCGACGGTGAGTCCCGGGTCCCCGGGGGGCGTGCCGTCGAGCAGGCGGTTGAGCCGCGCGAAAGGATGCAAGGCCTGCAGGCTGCGGCGATCGCTCACCGGTCGGCGCCCCGCCGCGGACGGCCCGGCGCCCGCGGCCGAGGGTTGCCGGAATTCCGGTACAGGACGCGATCCATGACCGACTCGGAGCTGGTACAAAACATAAACGATTCTAGCGCCTGGCGAGTGGCCGGACAAGCGGGGCGGCGCCGCAAAGGCATTCCGCGGCCAGCCGGCGTCGCCCGGACAGATGGGGCCGTGACCCGCGTTCGGCCATGAAAAACCGGCCGAAAAGCCGGAAGGACAAGCGCATAAGGACATATGCCTCACCGCCTCATGACTTCATGAGGTCATGTCTTCGGGTCTTGGCCGGCCCCTGTCCGGCCGGGCGGGCGATGCCGGGGGCTCAGGCGTGCGGGTCCTGCGCGATCTGCTCCAGCCTGCGCCAGCCTTCACCGGAAAAGACCACGCAGCTCACGCCCCGCGGCGAGGTCACGATGATCGTCCAGGTCCCGCCCTTGGCGTCGGTGAGCACCTCGATGAGGCTGCCCTGGGCGGTCACGCCGGCCGCCACCGGGGCTTCCGCGTAGCGCTGGGCGAGCAGGTCAAGGACGCTGTCTCGTCGATCGCACTGCGGTTGCGCGATCGCGGTCTGGGCCAACAAAAGAACCGCCCAAAAGATGGCGGCGGTCATAAAGGGCGTCGCATGGTCATCCTCCAAAATGGCCGGCCCGATGTCGCCGATCGGCGGCCGTCGAAAGGCGGCCGGGCGCGGTGGCATCCAACAGGGCCTCCAAGGCTTCGGCAGGGACGGACCGACGCAGGCTTCGGAAGATCGAACCGAACGCGCAAGATGCCTGCCCGACACGGCGGTTCTGTCCGCAGCCGATCGATAGGAGAGGGCCAACGATTCGCATGATCTTGGTCATTTTGCGGACAGTACCACAATATATTGTGTTTGTACAACCTTTGTGAGCGGTACAACTATCCGAATCTCTAAGACAAAGATTGACTCACGATGATTTGAGCACCGGTCGTCTTCCTTTTGCCGCAGGCCGGGAATTGGCGCACCTAGTTTTGGCGCCGGCCCTGAGACGCGCCGCAAGGCGTGAAAGGCGCCAAAAAAGCGGGGCACCGAGGTGCCCCGGAGCGGCGCTACGCACCCGATGAGGGTAAGATGACCAAGGAGGGTGCATGGCAAACGCGCCGCCGCGGCCCGCCGTGTTACGCCACGCTTTCGCCGTGCAGCCGGATGTCGAGGCCTTCGCGCTCGTCCTCCTCGGTGACCCTGAGGCCGACCACGGCCTTCACGATCATGAGGATGACGAAGCTTGCGACGCCGCCGTAAACGATCGTGACGCCGACGCCCAGGAGTTGCAGCAACATCTGGCCGGGGTTGCCTTCGAGGAGCCCCGGCGTGCCGCCGATGGCCTCGGCCGCGAAGACTCCGGTCAAGAGCGCGCCGACGATGCCGCCAAGCGCGTGCACGGCGAAGACGTCGAGCGAATCGTCGTAGCCCAACGCCCTTTTCAGCCCGGTGGCGCCCCAATAGCACGCCACCCCGGCGACGATCCCGATCACCAGGGCGCCGCCGGGGGCGACGTACCCCGAGGCCGGGGTGATCGCCACCAGGCCGGCGACGGCGCCGCTGATGATGCCGAGCATGCTCGGCTTTCCCTTGAGGATCCACTCGGCGAACATCCAGGCGAGTGCGGCGGCGGCGGCGGCGATCTGGGTGACCGCCATGGCCATGCCGGCGTGGCCGTTGGCGGCCACCGCCGAGCCTGCGTTGAAGCCGAACCAGCCGACCCACAGGAGCGAGGCGCCGATCAGGCTGAAAGTGAGGTTGTGCGGCGCGTGGGCCTCGGTGCCATAGCCGGTGCGCTTGCCGATGACGAGCGCCGCCGCCAGGCCGGCGACGCCGCAGTTGATGTGCACCACGGTGCCGCCGGCGAAGTCGAGGACGCCTGCCTCGCCGAGGAAGCCGCCGCCCCACACCATGTGGGCGATGGGCGCGTAAACCAAGAGCGACCACAGCCCGATGAACCACAGGAGCGCCGAGAACTTCATGCGGTCGGCGACGGCGCCGGTAATGAGCGCCGCCGCGATGATCGCGAAGGTCACCTGGAAGGTCATGAACACGGACTCGGGAATGGTGCCGGTCAAGCTGTGGAGCTCCATGCCGGCGAGGAACAGGCGGCTCAGGCCGCCGACGAAGGGGTTGCCCGCGGTGAACGCCAGGCTGTAGCCGGCGATCATCCACAGAACCGTGACGAGACACGTGATGGCGAAGCTTTGCATGGCGGTGGCCAGCACGTTCTTCTTGCGCACCATGCCGGCGTAGAATATCGCCACCCCCGGAATCGTCATCATGAGAACGATCGCCGTTGAGGTCAGCATCCAGGCGGTGTCGCCGGTATCCAGTTTCGGCTCCTGGGCCAGCGCCGGGCCGGCGGCGGCGGCGACGACGGCCGCGCTCGCCAGCCCTGTCAGCAATCCCGATGGTCTGTTCATGCGATCCTCCTACAAAGCCTCCGCGTCGATCTCGCCGGTGCGGATTCGCACCGCCCTGGCGAGGTCGTAGACGAAGATCTTGCCGTCGCCGATCTGCCCCGTGCGGGCGGTCTCCCGGATCGACTCGACGACACGGTCGGCGAGCTCGGCCGGCGCCGCCACCTCGATCTTGACCTTGGGCACGAAGTTCACCTCGTACTCGGCGCCGCGGTAGATTTCGGTGTGCCCCTTCTGGCGTCCGAAGCCCTTGACCTCGGAGACGGTCAGGCCCTGGACGCCGAGCGCCGTGAGCGCCTCGCGCACCTCGTCGAGCTTGTGCGGCTTGATAACGGCCATGACGAACTTCATGGGCGAGTCCTTTCCAACTCTCGTTTGGCACCCGGGGGCCGCCCGGCCGGCGGCCACTTGCGAGCGCCATATCCCAACCGCCGGGGTTCGGTACAAAATCCGTGCCAGGTTCGGGCGCGCCGCCGGAAAACGGCGCAATTTCGCGAACTCCGGGCGCTTTCGGGGCGGTTCGGGCGCGCCATCGCCCGCGCTCAATTCTGCCTAGATTCTAGTCAGCTCGATTGAAGTGATGAAATACTAGGCATTTCGAACGGCGGGGTGCGGCCACGGCTTCGCCGGCTGGACAGGGCCGGGGTGAGCGGCGATTGTAACGCGATGGCGAAGCAAGGCGCACGGAGGCACGCCGCCCCGCGGCGGCGCGCGGCCCCGGCGGTTCTCGAGGCGGAGGTGCTCGTCGTCGGGGGTGGCATGGTCGGCCTGACCCTTGCCGTGGCGCTCGCCGGCGCCGGGGTATCGGTTGCGGCGGTCGATCGTTCCGATCCCGGCGCGGTCACGGGGGCCGCCCTCGACGGGCGGTCCTCGGCGATTGCCCGCGGCTCGCAGCAGGCGCTCGCCGCGCTCGGCCTCTGGCCGGACATGGCGCCGCAGGCCGAGGCCATCCTCGACATCCGGGTCTCCGACGGCCGGGTCGGGGCCGGCGCCTCGCGGCTGTTCCTGCATTATGACCATCGGGAGCTGGCCGACGGGCGGCAGGACGGCGCGCCGCTCGGCTACATCGTCGAGAATCGGGTGATCCGGACCGTCCTGCACGACCGGGCCGCGGCCGCGGAGCGGCTGCGCCTCCTCGTCCCGGCGCGGGTCGAGACCCTCGAGCGGGCCGGCTCCGCGGTGGTGGCCGTTCTTGCCGATGGGCGAAGGCTGCGGGCCCGGCTGGCGGTTGCGGCCGACGGCCGGGACTCGCTGCTGCGCCGGGCCGCCGGCCTCAAGGTTACCACCTGGGACTATCCGCAATGCGGCATCGTCTGCACGGTCGGCCACGAGAGGCCGCATCACGGGGTCGCGCACGAGCACTTCCTGCCCGCCGGGCCGTTTGCCATGCTGCCGATGACCGATGCTGAGGACGGAACCCACCGCTCCTCCGTGGTCTGGACCGAACGGCGCGCGCTGGTCCCCGCGATGATGGCGCTTGGGGCGGCGGCCTTCGGCCGCGAACTGGAACGGCGCT
>JBHIDD010000068.1:0-10741 GCA_046759925.1 Kiloniellaceae bacterium | reverse complement strand
ACACCGAAAAACGGGTGGCCGGCGGCGCATCCTAAAGACGGCCGCGCGGCGGCGGTCTAGTACCCTCCATCATAGAAGGGGGGTACGTGTGATCGTCTTTTCGCGTCTTTTGGGTAGGAAGCGTCGGCCGGCGATACTCCGTGCCTGCCCTCGATTCGCCGCACAGCCGTAATGCGACGGAACCGGGCAACGCCCGGGCCGGCGCGGCCGACGCCCGCGGTTTCGGGGATGTCAAGGGGGGGGATGACAAGAGAGGGGATGTCAAGAGGCCCGTGTCGGTTAACCCCCTCGCGAGCGGTCTCGAGACACTCAAAATCGTGTGTGAGATCGGGATAGGACGGGGCCTGGCAACCCCTTGAGCCCCGGCCTGAGAGGCACGGCGCAAACCCCTCGGCGGCTTCGACGAGCGTGCCGCAATCATTGGCAACGGCGGTCTCGGTCCATCGAGACCGCAGCGCCGCTTGGGCCAGCCATCCATGTTCCGCCGTGCCGCTATCGGTCGGTTGACCGATCCCTGTGCTCTGATCAGGATCAAGCCGATCGAGGGATTGGCACCCACAGCCATGGCCCAGGTGCATCATTGCCGATGACGACCCGGATTATTCCGGCGTTAATCTGCCGTGGTGCTAAGCTATCTTCTGGCCTTGACATTTCCGATCGCGGCGCCGGTGATTTCCTTCGGTCGGGCCGGCTGCTTGCCGACGGCACATATCGCCGGCCTGTGGCATGGGGCATCGCCCGGAAGGAGACGTGGGCATGACTGGGATACACGACCCGATCGCATTCGAACTGTTCAAGAACTCGATCTTCTCCATCGCGGACGAAATGGCGCTCACCATCACGCGCACCACGTACTCCGGGGTATTGAAGGACAACATGGATTTCTCCACCGCCCTGGCCGATGCCCAGGGCCAGCTGGTCGCCCAAGGGTTGACGCTGCCCGGGCATCTCGGATCGCTCCCCACTGCCCTCAAGGCGGTCATGCGCCGCTTCGGCGACGACATGGGACCGGGCGACATTTTCATCATGAACGATCCCTTCGACGGCGGGATGCACCTGCCGGACATCTTTGTCTTCAAGCCGATCTACGTGGAGGGCAATCGGATGGCTTTCGCCGCGACGGTCTGTCACCACACCGACGTGGGCGGGCGCGTGGCCGGATCGAACGCCTCGGACTCCACGGAGATCTATCAGGAGGGCCTGCGCATCCCGCCCTTGAAGATGTACGAGGGGGGCAAACGAAACGAGACGCTGTTCTCACTGATCGAGAAGAACGTCCGGGTGCCTGTCAAGGTCTTCGGCGACCTGCGCGCCCAGCTCGCGGCCTGTCATATCGCCGAGCAGCAATTCCTGGAGCTTGTCGCGCGCTACGGCGTGGACCGCGCCGAGCTCTACATGCAGGAGGTGATCAATTACGCCGAGCGCCTGACGCGCGCGGCCATCCGCGAGTTGCCGGATGGCGTGTACAGCTTCGAGGACTGGATCGACGACGATGGCATCGACTTCGGGAAGCCGATCCGGCTCTTTGTGACCCTGACCAAGAAGGGTGACGGCATCATTGCCGACTGGACCGGCAGCTCGCCGCAGGTGAAAGGCGCGATCAACGCCACACTCTCCTGGACCAAGGCGGCGACCTACACGGCCATCAAATCCGTTCTGCCCAACGACATTCCAAGCAACGAGGGCGTGTTCCGGGCGATCGAGGTGATCGCGCCGCCGGGCACGATTACCAACGGGGTCCTGCCGGCCGCCTGCGCCGCGCGGGGACTGACCGGCTTCCGGATGCTCGATTGCTGCTTTGGGGCGGTGGCGATGATGGTGCCCGACAAGGTGTTCGCAGCCTCGGACGGCGGCAACACGGGCATAACGATCGGCGGCTATTACGCGGACCGGACGCCGTTCATCTATGTCGATTTCACCACAGGAGCTTGGGGCGGCCGGCCTTGGGCGGACGGCCTGGACGGCAACACGAACCTGCTCATCAACATGGCCTCGCAGTCGGTGGAGGTGACCGAGGCCGAACATCCGATCGAGATACTCGCCTACGAATTCGTGCCCGACAGGGCCGGCGCCGGTAAGTTCCGGGGCGGCACGCCCTTCCGGCGCGACTATCGCTTCGTGGAAGAGGAGGGTGTCCTGCAGGTGCGTTCCGACCGGCGGGATTTCCGGCCCTACGGGCTTTATGGCGGGCAGCCCGGGAAACCCTCCTGGAACTTCTTGAATCCGGATGCGGAGAACCGGCTGCTGACCGCCAAGTTGACGATGACCATCAAGCGCGGCGATGTCTTCCGCCATGAACTGGCCGGCGCCGGGGGCTGGGGCGATCCCCTGGAACGCGACCCCGCGCTGGTCCTGAAGGATGTGCGCAACGAAATGATCAGCCGCCGCGCGGCGCGCGCGGATTATGGGGTGGTCATCGGCCGCGAGGCCTGGACGGTCGACGCGGCGGCGACGCAAAAACTGCGGGCGGAGATGCGCGCCGCGCGCGGCTGGTCCAAGGTTCCGAAAGTGTTGCGGGAAGACGCGCCGATGCAGCCCGAAACGGTGCCGTGAGGCAAAAAGTCAGGCGGCGTGATCGATCCCGCATGAAGCTCGATTGGTGGCGCGCGACGGTCGTAGCGGAACGCGGCGGCGGCTTGCGGCGCAGGCGCCCCTGGCATAGTCCGGCATAGGGCTCGGGGCACGGCCAAGCGTAGTCGCCGCGTTCTCGACGGCCGGCAAATGAAAGGGCGGTCCCGAATGACGGATTTTCGCGTCGGTGTGGATATCGGCGGCACGTTCACCGACATCGTTTTCCTGGGCACCGACGGCCGAATCCACACCAAGAAGATTTCCTCCAGCGTCGATAACTATGCGCGGGCCATCACGGCCGGTATCGACGAGGTGTTCCGGGAAATCGGCCTTGCACCGGCGGACGTGGCGGAAATCCGGCATGGCACGACCGTCGCCGCGAACGCCATCCTCGAGCGCAAAGGGGCAAGGACCGGGCTGATCACCACCAAGGGGTTCCGCGATGTCCTTGAAATTCGCAACCTTCGCATGCCCCGGCTCTATGACCTCACCTGGGAGAAGCCGGCGCCATTGGTGGAGCGCTATCTGCGGATCGTCGTCGACGAGCGCGTCAATACGCGGGGCGAAATCCGGAAACCGCTCGATCCGGCGGATGCCGAACGGGCGGTCGAGCGGCTGCTCGCCGAAGGAGTCGAGGCGATCTCCGTCTGCCTCCTGAATTCCTTCGCGAATCCCGCCCACGAGCTGATGGTCAAGGAAATCATCGCGCGCCGGGCCCCCGGCCTGCCCTTCTGCATCAGCTTCGAGGTATTGCCCGAGATCAAGGAATACGAACGCACCTCGACGACGGTGATCAACGCCTATGTCATGCCCATAGTCGCCCGGTATCTATCGTCGCTGCGCCGCGATCTCGACGCGGCGGGCGTCACCTCGCAACTGCTGCTGATGCAGTCGAACGGCGGCCTGAGCACCGCCGAGGCGGCCATCAGGTTGCCGATGAACATCATCGAGTCCGGCCCGGCGGGCGGCGTGGTCGGCGCGCAGGCCCTGGCCGAGACGATCGGGCTGCCCAATATCATCACCTTCGACATGGGCGGCACCACCGCCAAGACGTCACTGGTCGAAAATGGCGAGGTAACGCGCTCGAGTGAATACCAAGTGGGCGGCGGCATCATGATGCACTCCCGCCTCCTCACCGGCGCGGGCTACTTGCTGAAGGTTCCGGCGATCGACCTGGCGGAGGTCGGAGCGGGCGGCGGATCCATCGTATGGATCGACGCCGGGGGTTCCATGCAAATTGGCCCGCACAGCGCCGGCGCGGTTCCCGGTCCGCTTTGTTACGACCAGGGCGGCACCGAACCCACGGTCACCGATGCCACGGTCATTCTCGGCTACATCAATCCGGCCTATCTCGTCGGCGGAGGTCTCAAGCTGAATGCCGCGAAGTCGCACGCGGTCTTCGAGGAAAAGATCGCGAAGCCGCTCGGCCTCTCCCTTGCCCATGCCGCCTATGGCGCGCAGCAGATCGCGGCCTCGAACATGATGCGCGCGATCAAGGCGGTGTCGACCGAACGCGGCCGTGACCCACGGGACTACGCCTTGTTTGCCTTCGGCGGCAACGGTCCGGTCTTCGCCGCCACCATGGCGCAGGCGCTGGGCATGCGGCGGATCGTTATTCCGCCTTCGCCGGGCCTGTTCTCCTCGTTCGGCCTGCTCTATGCGGATGTCGCGCATCACTATTCGCGCACCTTCCGGTGCCTTCTGCGCAAGGCCGATCTTAAGGAACTCAACCAGGTTTGGGACCGTATGGTGGGCGAGGCGCTGGACCAGCTCGCGGCCGACGGTTTCTCCGGTGCCAAGGCGCGCGTCCACCGGGCGGCCGGCATGCATTATCAGGGTCAGACCTTCGAGCTGACGGTGCCGGCGCCCGAGGGACCGCTCGACGCACGGGCCATCGCGCAGCTCGAAGAGGCGTTCGGGCAGGAACACGAGCACACCTACGGGCATCGCGCCGGCCCCGACGAGCCGGTCGAACTCGTCACCGTCCAGGTCGTCGGGCGGGGCGTTTCCGATCGGCCCCGCGTGCCCGAAAGCCTGCTCGCCCACAGGCCCGGGGCCGGCGAACGCCCGGCCCCCCGACAGGCATATTCCCGACAGGCATATTTCGGTGCCGAGTTCGGTTGGCTGGAGACCCCGGTGCTCCACCGGGCGGATCTGGAAACGCCGCGCGAGGGGCCGTGTATCGTCGAGGAGTACGACGCGACCTGCGTCGTTCCCCCCAAGGCCAAGGCGGTCGGGGACCCCTACGGAAACATCGTCGTCGACCTCCCCTAGGAGCCGGCGTTGGAACGGGGTCGAATTCGACGCGAGGGGCGGCGGGTGTGTCCCGCGGGCGCGGGCAATCAAAGTGATACCGACAAGTCAATGAATTGACTTGTCGTATGGTCCCTCAGACCCCGGGCGCGGACATCCGTCGGCTCGGCTTGCGGCCGGATTCGCGGCGGCGCGCGGTCGCGCTTGCCGTCTCGCAAATGAACGAGTCCGTTCGTTTGCTCGGCGGTATGACTCGCTCGTTTTGATTTCCGGTATCACACCTCGCCTTCCCGTTTCAGCATGACCAGGGCCTCGCGGAAGGCCTCGACCGTGATTGCCAGGTCGTCTTCGGTATGCGCGGCGGAGACCGTCCCGCCCGGCCAGCCGGTGATGTCCACGCCGTTGACGAGCATCGCCAGGCGAAGTTTCGGCGCCACCTGCGGCGGATTCGTCTTCAACTCCTGGTAGTCGTAATCGAAGGCGTCGAACATGGCCGGCGTGATCTTCCGGTTCTTGGGGTTGGTGAAGATGTGGAACCCGGAGAAGGTGCCGTAAACGGCCCAAGGCACCTGTTCGGCCGCCAACACCTCGTTCAGTTTGGCCCTGAGTGCGGCGGCGAAGGCGTTGGCGCGCGCGCAGGCGTCGGTCGCGGCCACGATCTCGAGCGCGGCGATCCCGGCCGCGGCGGAGACCGGGTTGGCATTGTGGGTGCCCTGATGCTGAATCTTCTCGCGCCCCTGGCTTGCGCTTGCGTCGAAGTCGAGCCCATCGAGGATGTCCTTGCGCCCCACGACCGCACCGCCGGGCAATCCGCCGGACAGGATCTTGGCGAGCGTGGTCAGGTCCGGGGTGATGCCGTAGTGGGCCTGGGCGCCGCCCGGCGCGACGCGGAACCCGGTCACCACCTCGTCGAAGATCAGCACGGCCTCGCGCGCCGCCGTGAGATCCCGGAGGGCCGCCAGATAGTCGGGCGCGACCGGCACCAAGCCGAACGACGCGCCGGTGGGCTCGAGAATAACACCGGCGATATCGTCATCCGTGGTGAGCGCGCCGCGCACCGCCTCGATGTCGTTTGGCGGCAGAAGGACGCTGTTCTCGGCCACGCCCGGCAGGACGCCGGCCGTCGGCGCGCCGTCGAAGTGCGAGCTGTAGCCCGAGGTCACGTGGTCTTGCCAGCCGTGGAAGTGGGTCGCGAAATGGAGGATCTTGCGCTTGCCGGTATAGGCGCGGGCAAGCCGAAAGGCCATGAGGGTCGCCTCGGTTCCGGACGCGGTGAAGCGCACCCGTTCGGCGCAGGGGATCAGCTTCTGGATCGCCTGGGCCCAGCGGAGTTCCAGGGCGTGGTTGGCGCCGAAATGGCTGCCGTTGTCAACGGCCTCATGGATCGCCGCCAACACTTCGGGACGGTTGTGCCCGAGCAGGAGCGCCCCGTGGCCGCCGAAGTAGTCGACGTACTCGTTGCCGTCGACGTCCCACTTGCGCGCGCCCTGGGCCCTCGTGACATAGATCCCGTAGGGTTGGAGATGGCGCGAATCATGGGTAATGCCGCTCGGAAACGAGCGCCTTGCTTCGCCTGCGAGCCGCGCCGAGGACGGGGTCCGGTCGCGGTAGGCGGCGACGATTTGGGAATTGGACAGAGCTGCGTCGAGCATGACAGTCCCCTCAAAAAAACCACCATGTCCCGAACCCGCCGGTCCCTTGCGGCAGGCGTCGGACCAGACGGCCTAGAACACCCGATAGGTTTCGAACAGGTCGCGGATGTCGCCGCCTTCCTGCAGCGCCTGGCTTACGACGTCCTCGCGATCGCGCACGGACTCCGCCTTTTCGATCACCTCGTCGACCACGGCCGCCGGGATCGCGAGCACGCCGTCGATGTCTCCCAGAATAAAATCGCCCGGCCTGACCGGCACGCCGCCGATCCGCAGAGGCACGTCATAGTCCGTGATGTCGTATCGGTATACCGCCGTGAGCGGCGAGTGGTACCTCCGGAACACCGGGAAGCCGATTTCCAGAATCTGCGGCGTATCGCGCAGTCCGCCGGCGATAACGACGCCGGTCGCGCCCTTGGCGCGGGCCGTATGGCTCATCAACTCGCCCCAATGGGCGGCCGTGGTCTCGTCGCCGGGGTCGACGACGACGACGCTGCCCGGGATGATGGCGTCGAGCATGTCCATCTGTTTGGCGCGCGGGTCCTTGCCGTCGTCGTAATGGCGCGCCCGGCCGCGCACGGTGTAGACCGGTCCCGCCACTTTCATCGTCGGGTCCAGCGGCCGTATGTCCGCCGGGAGACACTGGTTGCGGAACCCGGGGCCAAGCTCGTCGAGGACGTCGGCGACCGCCCCTGTGTAAAGCCGGCCCAGGCGTTCGCTGCGTTTCGCGTCGTCCTTCGGTTTCATCGGTGTCCTCCCGTCATCCAAACCGGCCCGGGTCTACGGCGACATCCCCACGGTTGATCTCGGCACGGAGCTCGAAAGACGGTCGGGACCGCGCCCCTACCAAGCGGTGTAACCCCCGTCGATCAGCAGGTCCGCGCCCGTCATGAACGAAGACTCTTCGCTTGCCAGGAACACGGCACCGGGCGCGATCTCCTCCGGTCGCGCGAGCCGTCCCACGGGATGCTTCGATCCCCAGACGCGCTGCGCCGTCTCGAGATCACCGAAGCGCCGGACCATCCGGTCGGTCGCCACCCCGCCGGGGGACAGGGTATTGGCGCGGATATTGTCCTTCGCGCATTCGAGCGCCATGCCCTTGGCCAGTTGTACGAGCGCCCCCTTCGTCGCGCAATAGGCGGTCTGCCCGGGATTGGCGACGCGCGCCATCTGCGAGGCGACCAGGATGATGCTGCCGCCGCCCGCGGCGCGCAACTGGGGAATCGCGTGCTTGCTCATAAGGAAGGCGCCGGTCAGGTTCACCGCCAGCGTCTTGTCCCAATCCTCTTCGGTCATCTCCTCGAGGGTGGTGATCGGCGCGAAGACGGCGGCGTTGCTGACAAGCACATGGAGGGCGCCGAATTCGGCCACCGCCCGTTCGACGGCCGCCTTGGCCGAAGCGCCGTCGCTCACGTCGCAGAGGCACACGGCCGCCCGGCCGCCCGAGGCGACGATGTCCCGGGCTACCGTCTCGGCGTCGGCGAACGAAATATCGGCGCACAGCACGGCCGCGCCCTCGACCGCGAACGCCCGGGAGATGGCCCGGCCGATGCCGTTGCCCGCACCCGTCACGATGGCGACCTTGTTGGCAAGTTTTCCAACTGTCATGTCTGGTCCCCTCTCTCATGATAGGATGGCACATGTGATCGTCTTTTCGGGTCTTTTGGGTTGGGCTTGCGGGGAACCGTGGTACCGAACGGGGCCGCGAGTGTCGCCGCAAGGCCGCGCCGGCGATGCAGGCACATCGGCAAACGGCGCCACGATCCGCCGCTGGCCGAACTTCGGCCCCACATGACAGGACATGCCGGCCAAGCCGAGCATTCCGCAAACCGGGCATACTGAGAAGCCCCTGGAGCCCTGCCCGCGCGACCGAGAACCAGGCCCCTTGCCGGCCTTTTGGAAGCCTGGAAAGCCGCCCCCGCCCGGGCTTGTGGAAGGCTTGACAGGTCCGCGCGATAGTGACGAACTGATCGCTTGGCATCGCAGCGCCGCCGCCGATCTTTGTCGAGGATGCACCGGAGCGACGGCTTTGACCCGCCCTCGGCACTGCAAAACCCGGCGACGTTGGACCGCGGGGCAGGGTTCGCCGGCCGCCAGCCGGAAGAAGCGCTCAGAAGGCGGCCGGGCAGATGTTTTGACCTAAGTCAGGGAGGATCAAATGGGAAGAATGTATTTGGGCATCGTGGGCGCCGCGCTGGCGGGCGCGCTGGGCGCGACGGTGGTGTTTGCCGGGGAGCTGCCGAAAACGCACGTGACGGGGGTCGGTCTGGCCGGCAACACGGTGGTGTCCTACAAGGACGAGGTTCCGTTCTGGACCAAGGTCGTCCCGGAGGCCTCGGGCGGCAAAGTGACCGCCACCTTCGCACCCATGGAGCAATTGGGCGTGAAGGGCCGCCAGGTCTTGCGCATGACCAAGCTCGGCGTGGTGGACTTCGGCGCCGGCGATGTCAGCAAGATGGCGGGCGACGACCCGGTGTTCGAGGGCTGCGACCTGGCCGGTCTGGCGCTCGACATCAAAACCGCGCGCGCGGCCTGCAACGCGTGGATGCCGACCATGTCGCGGGCGGCGGAAAAGCTGTTCAACACCAAGCTGCTGGCGGTGGGAACCAACCCGCCGCAGGTGGTCTGGTGCCGCGTGCCGATCGAGGGCCTCAACGACCTCAAAGGCAAGAAGGTCCGCGTTTTCAACAAAACGATGACCGATTTCATGCAGGCCATCGGGGCCTCGGCGGTCAGCATGGCCTTCGCCGAGGTGGTTCCGGCGCTGCAGCGCGGCGTGGTCGACTGCGCCGTCACGGGCACCATGAGCGGCTTCACCGCCGGATGGCCCGAGGTCACCACCCACCAGTTCCAGGTCTACATGGGCTGGAGTATCAACTATCAGTCCGTGAACCTGGACTCGTGGAAGCGCTTCGGGCCCGACCTGCAGAACTTTTTCCTCGACCAGTTCGCGAAGCTCGAGGACAAGATGTGGGAGACCGCGGCGGAAGCGGTGGCCGGCGCGGACAACTGCAATTTCGGCTACGGCGCGTGCCCCGAGGGCAAGGCGGCGAAGCTGGTCAACGTTCCGGTCAGCGACGCCGACAAGGCGCTCCACAAGACGCTGATGACCGACGTGGTGCTGGTCCAGTGGGGCAAGCGCGCCGGCAAGGACTATGCCAAGGAGTGGAACGACACCGTCGGCAAGGTGGTCGGCATGTCAATCCCCTTGGATAAGCTCTAGACCTCGCTGAGGGCGGGCGCCGCATCGCCGGCGCCCGCCTTCTTATTCCCGATTGCCGGGCGGTATGGATCGTCTGATAGAGAGGGCGCGGACGTTCTCGCGCTACGGCGCTTGGTTCGGCGGGGCGCTGATCATTGTGGCCGCCGTCATCGTCGGCGTCGACGTGGTCATCCGAAAGGCGTTCAACGTCACCATCGGCGGGGCCGACGAGTTGTCCGGCTTTGCGCTCGCCATCAGCAGCGCCTGGGCCTTCGGTTTCGCCTTGCTCGAGCGCGCGCACGTTCGCATCGACTCGGTGTACGTATGGCTTCCGCCCCGGGTTTGCGCGGTTCTCGACATCTTGGGGCTCATCGTTTTCACCCTGTTCATGGGGCTGTTCGCCTGGCAGGCCTACGGCGTGTTCAGGAATTCCGTTGCGATGGACACGCGGACGATGACCGTGCTCGAAACGCCGCTGAGGTTTCCCCAGTTCCTTTGGGTCCTCGGCTTGTCAGTCTTCGTCCTGATCGCACTGCTCTTGCTTTTCCGCTCGCTGGTGGCGCTCGCGAGCGGCGACGTGGCCACGGTGCAACGACGGATCGGCTCGAAGTCCGCGCGCGAGGACACGGGCGAAGAGGTGCGGCGGATCGAGGAGCGCGCGGATGACCAGATCAAGACGCGCGGAGAAATTTCCTAGGAGGCTGCTCGGTGATCGCAACGACGATCCTCGTGCTTTTGGGTATGCTCGCGCTGAGTATCCCCGTCGCCGCCGTGCTCGGCGCGCTCGGGCTCGTGCTCGACCGGGTCTACTCGTTCCTGCCCCTGCACCGCGGCATCGGCGAAATCGGCTGGGTTTCGTCCACGGACGTGATCCTCGTCGCCATTCCCCTGTTCATCCTGTTGGGCGAGATCATGTTGCGCTCCGGCATCGCCGAAAAGATGTACGCCGCCGCAACGCACTGGCTGTCGTGGCTCCCCGGCGGGCTCATGCACTCCAACATCGGCTCCTGTGCCATGTTCGCCGCGATCTCGGGCTCGAGCGTGGCGACGGCCGCCACCATCGGAA
>JBHIDD010000067.1:0-10930 GCA_046759925.1 Kiloniellaceae bacterium | reverse complement strand
GTTCTGGCCGTCTGGATGATCGTCGCCGGCCGGGCGCTATGAGCCGGGTGCCGCGAGAAGCCCTCGGGCCGCCGCGACCCGCCATCGAGGACGGAGGCAGCGGTTCGAGGCGACCGCGAAAACCGTCCCCCTGCGCGCCGCCGCCGACCAAGTGGCGGGGCGAATTGCCGCCGCGCAGCCCTCCAGGCATCGGTCGGCCTGGTCACTTGGCGCGAAAGCCTGTGGGTCTCGAACACTCACCCGAAGCCGGCCGTGTCGGTGGAAGACAGGTCGGTGGAAGACAGGGAAGCTGTTGTCGCTAGCGGTTCAATCGGGAGAAGGCCGCACCGGCCTCAGTAATCCATGTAATCCAACGACAGGCCCTCGCCGATGTCGCAGGGGGGCGACTTTCGCATCGCCGCGGGGACAAGCCGGCCGGCCGGCCTCCGGCCCGCGATCTCGAGAATCAGCTTCCCGAGCACCGCGGCGGCGAAATCCTTTAACTCATAGGCCACCACGATGAAGGCGCCGAGTCCGCCGATAACGCAGTCCCGGTAGTAAAGGTCAAGGTCGGGCGTCGGCAGCGTGCCCTTCGTAAGGGGACGGCCGTTCATGATGGGAAGCCCGTTGATGGTGATGCCGGAGGCAACCGCGGCGTCCCTGGCGTGGGTCACCAAGCGGCCCCAGTTGTTCGGCCCGTCGCCCGAGATGTCGATGACCTTGCGCTTGCCGAGGAATTCATTTCGCTCGAAGTAGGGCACGGCGAAGTCGATGGCGTCAGAGATGGCCGTGCGGCGCGCCCTTTCCGGCAGCACCTGGGTCAGCCGAACCGCGAATGCCTCGGCGCTCGCACGGTCGTGGATCAGGGTCCAGTCGGCGATCACCCTGATGTGTCCGAAGCCCGCCCATTCGTAATAGGCCACGGCGATTCGGCCCAGGCGACCCCGGCGGATGGCCTCCACCACCCGCGGGTGGCGGAAGGCCGCGATGTAGCCCTCCCTTTGCAGCATCGCCTCTTGCTCGTCGATGCTGCCCGAGACGTCGACGGCAAGGGCTAGTTCCAGATCCACGGATTCAGGCGCAGCCGGCGCCGCAGGGCGAGCGGCACCCAAGGTGGTCACCGCGACGATCAGCGGCACCGCAAGTCGCGTCATCATCGACGAGGCCCTCCGTCGGCCCATTACACGGCCTCGCCGGGGCGGCGGCAAGGGCGATCCCGCCCTCAGGCCTCGGCGCGGCCCGGCCTTGGCCGCGTTCCGCGCGGGCGTCGAAGGAGGGGTCCGCGGGTGAGTGTCCTTTGCCCGCATCGGCTGCTACCTGACCGGCGAGAACGCGGCCGGGGTGAGGAAGTAACTTTCCTGGTGCACGAGATAAGGCAGAATGACGCTCACCGCCGCTTGCCAGTCCGCGTCTTGGCCCATCTTGGCCCGCCGCGCCGTGCGCTGGGCAAAGTCGTCGTAGGCCCAGATGAAGACGACGGAATTGAGGGTTCCCGATTCCGTCAGCCAGCAGCCGATGAGCTTGGCGTACTTGGTGATGATGGGCAGGCAGGTCTCCTCGTAGGTCTTGAGGAACTCGGGCCCCTTGCCGGGCGCGACCCGGTAGGTGCGATGCTCGAAGATCATTTTCCTTCTCCCGCTGAGTGGCGACTTGACGAGGCCGCCTTCGACCCTTTTCCGGGAGGCCGGGCCGGCGCCACATAACCACGCCCCGGGGTGACGGGCAATGGAGTATATCGTCATTTGACGAATTGTCTGTGGTCATGGCACCTTCGGCTGGTGTAGGTTGGCTCGCCGCCCTCGCGGCGCGGTCAAAGGCGCGTGGAGAGATGAAGGCAAGGTCGACAGCGCTGGCCCAGGCCAACGGACCGGCGGCCAAAGGAAAGCGGGCGCCGAAGCGCTCCGACGGGCGCAAACGCCTGCCCTTCGCCGAACGCCGGGCCCAGATCCTCGAGCAGGCGGAGAACTTTTTCTCCGAGTACGGCCTGACCGCCCAGACCCGCGCCCTGGCCGAAGCCTGCGGAATCTCCCAGAGGCTTCTCTACCGCTTCTTTCCGACCAAGGCGGCCCTCTTGGACAAGGTCTACGAAGACGCCATTCTCGGCCCTTTCAAGGCGGTTTGGATCGATCAGCTCACCGACCCTTCGTGGCCCGTGGAGGAGCGTCTCGTTCATTTCTACCGCGACTACTTCTCGGTCGTGCTGACCCGCAAGTGGCTGCGGCTGTTCCTCTATTCGTCGCTCGCCGAGGGCCGCATGGCGCCCGACTATATCGACGCCATCATCAAACGCCTGATGAAGACCATCGCCGAGGCGGTGGCCGCCGAACAGGGCCTCAAACTGCCCGACGACGAGGCCGTGGTCCACGAGATCGGCTGGACCCTGCACGGCACCATCTCCCACTTCGCCATCCGCAAGCATCTCTACCACGTCAGCCAGACGGTCCCCGAGGAGACGGTGATCCGCATTCACGTGCGCGCGTTCCTCTCCGGCTTCCGCGCGATGGTCCTCGAGTATCAGGATTCGCCTCAAAACTGACGGGCGGAGGAGGCCAAGCGACCGCCACTCCGGGCTTTCTTATCATACCTCAGGTCGTCAATTGACGACTTAAATCCTTTTGTGATAGCGTGGCTCGCAGTCGTCCGAAGGGACGTCTCACCCAATCGGTTTCGCCGGATCTCCGCTCCCCCGCGTTCCTAGGCGGCGGCCGGCAGGCCACGAAACAACAACTAAGCGAAATTCGAGGAGGTGGATCTTGAGCAACGACCCGATCAATGGCATTCGTCGCCGTGATTTCCTTAGGTATTCGGCGGCCGCCGGCCTCGCCGGGAGCCTCTCGGCGGGTCTGCCCGGCCATGCCTTCGCAGCCGAAACCGTGCACTTCACCGCCTGGTCGGCAGCCGTCGACCTGGTGAAAAGCCACGTCGCCGCCTTCGAGAAGGCGACCGGAATCGACGTCAACTACAGCAACCATCCCTGGGCCCAGTATCGCGAAACGCTGATCACCAGGTTCGTCGGCGGCGCGCCGCTCGACATGATGTGGGTCTCCGACAGCTGGCTCCCCGAGTGGGCCGATGCCGGCTGGATAAAGCCGGTCGACGGTTTCGACAGCCTCATGAAGTACAACGGCGAGGCCTCGGCCTTCTGTACCGACTCCATGACTTACAAGGGTCGGCAGTACGGCCTCACCTACTACACCGATTTCATGGGCTTCATGTACGACAAGGAGGTCCTCGAGAAGGCCGGCATCGGCAACCCGCCCGAGACTTGGGACGAGGTTACCGAGCAGGCCCTCAAGATCAAGAAGGCGGGGCTCTCCGAATACCCTGTGATGTTGGCCCTGGCCCAGGAGACTTGGCTTATCGAGTTCCTGTCGGCCATGGTTTTCTCCCAGGGCGGCCGCTTCACCGACGACCGGGGCGACGCCATCATGCACCACGCCAAGGACGGTGCCCTGCCGGCGCTCCAATGGTTGGTGGACGCGGTCCACAAGCACAAGATCGTCTCCCCGGCCTGCGTCGAGACCGGTGAGCTTACGGGCCTCAAGGCCTTCGCCTCGGGCAACCACGCCTTCGCCCTAGAGCCCAAGTACCGCATGCGGATGATGAACGATCCCAAGCAGTCGCAGATCGCCGGCCGCGTCAAGCAGATCTTGATTCCCAAGGGCGCGAACGGATCGCATGCCACCGTCGGCTGGATGCGCTTCCACGGCATGAGCGCGGCGGCCGCCGCCGACAAGAAGCGGGCCGCCAACACCGCCAAGCTGATCGAGTGGTTCGGCGGCAGGGCGGAGGGCGAGTACAAGTTCCAGAAGCTGCTGTTCACCGATATCGGCGCCGGCTTCGGGGTCACGCCGCTCTTCAAGGACCCCGAGGTGCGGGCGGCCTACAACGCCTACACCGACGTCAAGATTATCGAGCAGCAGCAGAGCCTCGCCCGCAAGAAGGACGTGGTCACTCCGTGGTTCGGCGAGTGGATGGAGGTCAGCGGCGCCGCCTGGCAGTCGGCGATCCTCCAGCAGACGACCCCGGAAGAGGCCCTCAAGAAAGCCGCCGACAAGTGGAACGAGCTTAAGCGGGAGGCCTAGGCCCTTCCTCCCCTTGGACACCGCCCCGGCCCCTTCCACGTGGGCCGGGGCGGCCCCCCGAATGTCCCGGCCCCCGCTAGCCCCTCTATCACAGGAGGATGGTGCCGGGGGGCCGCGAGGTCGGAGTTCGGACGCTGCACGCCACGATCGCAACACTGCTTGCCCGTCGCTTCAACTACGAGGAAAGAAGCGCGCTCCTCTTTCTTCTCCCCGTGATGACCGTACTCATGGGGGTTGCCGTCTTTCCCATTCTCTATTCCTTCTACATCAGTTTCTTCAATCTCAAGCTGACGCGGCCCCACCGCGTCCCCTTCGTATGGTTCGACAACTACCTGAAGATGCTCTCCGACGAGCTCTTCTGGTCGTCGGTGATGCGTACCCTCGCCTTCACCGTGATCTCGCTCGCCGCCATCTGTATTCTGGCCCTGTTGATCGCCCTGTTGCTCAACGAGGCCTTCCGCGGGCGAAGGATCCTGAGCGCATTGCTACTGGTGCCCTGGGCCATCCCCTCGGTCGCCAACGCCCTGATGTGGAAGTGGATCTACGATTCGGGCTATGGCGCCCTCAACGGGGCACTCTACCAGCTCGGCTTCATCGACAAGTACCTGGTTTGGCTGGGCGACGCGGAAAAGACCATTCCCCTGATCGCCAACGCCTTCGTTTGGAAGGAGGTGCCGCTCGCCGCGATCCTCATCCTGGTGACCATGAAGTCGATCCCCGAGGATCTCTACAAGGCGGCCAAGGTGGACGGCGCCAACGTCTTGAACCGCTTCCTGCACATCACCCTGCCCTCCTTGAGGCCTGGGTTCATGCTGGTGCTCATCTACGAGGCGATGATGGCGATCCGCCACTTCGACCTCTTCTTCATTCTCACCGAGGGCGGGCCCGGCCAAGCTTCCCACGTGGTGTCCTGGCAGATCTACGTCGAGACGTTCCGCAGCCTCTCCTTCGGCACCGGCGCCGCGCTGTCCTACATCCTGGCCATCGTCACCTTCGCGCTGGCCTACTTCATTATCCGCACCCTGGGCCGGAAGCTGTGAGCGGCGGGGGGCGAGCCATGGCCAAGGCGGCGGCCTCCGAGCGCTACAGGACCAAGTCCCGGTGGGCCGGCCGGGGGCGGTCGATCCTGATCTTCGTCTTTTCGGCGATCCTGCTCGCCTACCTCCTGGGGCCCATCACCTGGCTCGTCTCCTCGTCCTTCCAGACCGAGGCCGAGATCGTCTCGGTGCCGCCCCACTGGGTTCCCGACGAGCCGACGCTGAAGAACTTCAAGGCCATCTTCCTGCAGGAGTTCGAGGAGGTCACCTACGAGACCCGCAAGCAGGCCGACCCGGTGAGCGGCGGCTACATACCCTCGACCGCCCGCGATCTGTTGCCCTCGCTGTGGAACAGCTTCGTCGTTGCCCTCTTGGTGGTGGTGCTCAATCTCCTGGTCGGGGTGCCGGCGGCCTACGCCATGGCCAAGATCCGCTTTCACGGGCGCTCGACGTCGATCTACTTCATCCTTGCGACCCGGGTCATCCCCGACATCGCCCTCGTGGTGCCCTTCTTCCTCGTCATCCGCAACCTGGGGCTGCTCGATAACATCCTTTCGCTGGTCATCACCTACCTGGCGGTGACCGTTCCCTTTACCGCATTCATCCTGATCAACTACTTCGAATCCCTGCCGGACGAGCTCGACAAAGCGGCGCGGGTCGACGGCTGCTCGCGTTTCCGGACCATGACCCATGTCTACCTGCCGTTGGCCCTGCCGTCCCTGGTGGCGGTCGTGCTCTTCACCTTCCTCACCAGCTGGAACGAGTTCCTGCTGGCGCTAATGTTTACCCAGACGCCGGCGTCCCAGACCCTGCCCATCATCGTCGCCTCCTTCACCTCGGACTTCACCATCAGCTTCTCTTTCATCAACGCCGCCGGCGTCGTCGCCATCGTGCCGCCGGTGATCCTCGCGGTGATCTTCGAGCGCTACCTGGTCTCGGGTCTCACGGCGGGCGCGGTGAAGGGATAGGAGGAGGTCGCGCAGCCATGGCCCGGATCCGGATGAACAACGTGACCAAACGCTACGGCAACGTGGTCGCCGTCCATCGCCTGAATTTGGAGATCCGCGACAACGAGTTCTTGGTCCTCCTGGGCCCGTCGGGGTGCGGCAAGACGACGACGCTCAACATGATCGCAGGCCTCGATGCGCTGAGCGCGGGCGACATCTACTTCGACGACCAGGTCGTCAACTACATGCCGCCCCACAAGCGCGACGTGGCCATGGTGTTTCAGAGCTACGCCCTCTATCCGCACAAATCGGTCTACGAAAACATCGCCTTCGGTCTCAAGATGCGCAGCTACGACACGACCGAGATCGACCGCCGGGTACGCGACGCCGCCGAGCGCCTGGAGATCGGCCACCTGCTCGACCGTCGCCCGAGCCAACTCAGCGGCGGCCAGCGCCAGCGCGTGGCCCTCGGCCGTGCCATGGTGCGCCAGCCGGCGGTATTCCTGATGGACGAGCCGCTGTCCAACCTGGACGCGGCGCTGCGCGTCTCCATGCGGGCCGAGATCAAGCAGCTCCACCGCACCATGGAGACGACCTTCGTCTACGTCACCCACGACCAGGCCGAGGCGCTGACGCTGGCCGACCGGATCGTGGTGATGAACCACGGCGTGGTGCAACAGATCGGCACCGCGGACGAGATCTACGAGCAGCCCCGCAACATGTTCGTCGCCTCGTTTCTCGGCAATCCCCCCATCAACTACATCGAGGGCGTCCTCGAACGCGCCGGCGACGAGCTCTGGCTCCGCCGCGGCGCCATCGCCATCAGGCTGCCGCCTCACATCGCGGAGAAGGTGGCGGAAGGCAACGGCAGGGAGGTGATCCTCGGCATCCGGCCCGAGGACGTCGATGAGAAGATGGCGCCGGTCGAGGGCGAGACCTTGCACGGCCGCGTCAACTTCGTCCTCCCCATCGGCTCGGACCAGTACCTGAACATCCGGGCCGAAGGCATCGAGCTCTTCTTCCGCGTCGGCAAGGAGGTCCGCCACGAGAACGACGAGGACGTGACGCTCATCATCAATGTCAACCGTCTGCACCTCTTCGACAAGCAGACGCGGCGGTCGCTGATCTATTGAGGAGGCGGACGCACACGACCATGAAACCGGCCGCCTTCACCTATCACGCCCCAAGAAGCCTCGAGGAGGTCTTCGATCTGCTCGCCGCCCACGGCGAGGACGCCAAGATCCTCGCCGGCGGCCAGAGCCTCGGACCGATGATGAACCTGCGCCTCGCGCAGCCCGGCCACGTGATTGACCTCAATGGCATCGCCGGGCTCGATTTCATCCGCGAGGAGAACGGCGCGCTCGCGATCGGCGCCCTAGCGCGCCACCGCGCGGTCGAGACCTCGCCGTTGGTCGCCGAGGCGTGCCCGATCCTGGCGAGAGCCGCCGCCACCGTCGGCCACTACGTCATCCGTCACCGCGGCACCATGGGCGGCAGCCTGGCGCACGCCGATCCGGCGGCCCAGTTCCCCTTGATCGCGGTGTTGCTGGGCGCCGAGGTCACCCTCGCCTCGCCCCGCGGCACGCGCAAGATCCCGGCGGGCGAGTTCTTCGTCTCCATCCTCACCACCGCCATCGCGGCCGACGAGGTCATAACCAAGGTCTGCTTCCCGGCGCGCGCCGCCGGCGAGGGCTGGGGATTCCGGATGCTCAGCCGCCGGGTCGGCGACTTCGCCATCGTCGCCGCGGCAGCCACGGTGACCCTGCACGCCGGCCGGGTGGCCAAGCTGCGCCTGGCCCTTGGCGGGGTCGAGGATCGGCCAGTGGCGCTAACCGAGCTGGCATCGGAACTGACCGGCGCTGAGCCCGACGCGGCATGGCTGGCGCGGGCGGCGTCAGGGACGGCTTCGGGTATCGAGCCCCAGGACGACCCCAAGGTGCCGGCCGTTTACCGGCGGGAGCTGGCCGAAGTGCTGACCCGGCGGGCGCTTGAGGACTGTCTCGGCACGGCCAACGAGGGATAGGGACCATGGAAAAGATCCCCGTCGAGCTTTCGGTCAACGGGCGCCGGCACAGCGTCGCGGTCAGCCCGCGCAAGCTGCTCTCCGACGCCCTGCGCGAGGATCTGCGGCTCACCGGCACCCATGTCGGCTGCGAACACGGGGTCTGCGGGGCCTGCACGGTTCTGGTCGATGGCCGGCCGGCGCGTTCCTGCCTGCTCTTCGCGGTTCAGATGCGCAAGGCCGAGATCACCACCATCGAGGCGGTGGCTAGCGACGGCGTCTTCAGCCCACTGCAGCGCGCCCTGCACGAAGAGCACGGGCTCCAGTGCGGCTTCTGTACCCCGGGCATCATCATGACCTTCGAGGCCTACTTACGGGAAAACCCCGCTCCCACGGAGGCCGAGATCCGTGAGGTCTTGTCGGGCAACCTGTGCCGCTGCACCGGCTACCAGAACATCGTCACGGCGATCCTGAAGGCCGCCGCCCTGCGCAAGGACACCGCCGCGGCGGAGACGACGGCATGACGGGTGGGGCAAAGAGCTCCGGGTTCCGGGTCATCGGCCGGCCGGTGCCGCGGACCGAGGATCGGCGGCTGCTTCTCGGCGCCGGCCGCTTCTTGGACGACATCGAGATCCCGGGGGCGCTTCACGCCTGCTTCGTACGCTCCCCCCTCGCGCACGCCCATATCCGCGCCGTCGACACCCGAGCGGCCGAAGCGGCGGACGGCGTCATCGCCGTAATCACGGGGCGCGAGGTCGCCGAGTGGACTGCCAAGCTTCGCCTGGCCCCGCCCATCGAGGGCCTGGAGCCGACGGAGATGACGGCGCTGCCCATCGACAAGGTACGCTTCCAGGGCGATCCGGTCGCCTGCATTGTCGCCGAGGATCGCTACGTCGCCGAGGATGCCGCCGAGCTGGTCGAGGTCGACTACGAGGTGCTGGAGCCGGTGGTCGACATGTTCGCGGCGCTCGCCGAGGGGGCACCGCTGGTCGACGGGGCGCTTGCCTCCAATCTGGTCTCCCACCAGGCCTTCTCGGCCGGTGATCCGGCGCGCCGTTTCGCCGAGGCCGAGCGCGTGATCGAGTGTCGCTTCTCCGAACACCGGCAGACCCACGCCCCCATCGAAACCCGGGGCTGTGCGGCGGTGTGGGACGAGGGGCGCCAGCACCTGACTCTCCACATCGGTACCCAGGCGCCGCATCCCCTGCGCACCCAGCTCGCGAGTCGCCTCGGGCTCACGGAGTCTCAGGTCACCGTCATTTCGCCCGACATCGGGGGCGGCTTCGGCCAAAAGATCGCGCTCTATCGCGAGGAGCTGGTCACGGCGGCGCTCGCGCGCCACCTCAAGCGCCCCCTGCGTTGGCGCGAGGACAGGATGGAGAACCTGCTCGCCTCTTGCCAGGCCCGCGAGGATTTCGTGCGCACCCGCGCCGCGGTGAGCCGCGAGGGTCGACTGCTCGGTCTCGAGCTCGAGATCGTCGAGGACTTCGGCGCCTACTGCTTCTATCCTGCTAACTACGTGGCGCGGGTGGTGGCGATGATCCTCACCGGACCCTACAAGGTGCAGGACTACGCCTTCGACGTGAAGATCGCCCTCACCAACAAGTGCGGCATGGCGCCCATGCGGGCGCCCATGGCGATTACCAGCTGGGTGATGGAGGGCACCATGGACGCCATCGCCCGGGACCTGGGTCTCGATCCGGCCGAGGTGCGGCGCCTCAACATGCTGCGCGGCGACGACTTCCCTTATGTCATGGCCACCGGCGAGAGGCTCGAGGATATCACGCCTTACGAGACCTTCGAGAAAGCCCTCGAGACGGTGGATTACGACGGCTTCCGGCAAGGTCAGGAGAAGGACCGGTCACGCGGGGTTTACAGGGGGCTCGGCATCTGCGTCGTCGTCGAATCGACCACTTACGGCTCGCGCTTCTACAAGGCGGCCGGCATTCCGGGTTCGGGGCACGAGGCGGCGTGGATCAGGATCGAGCCCAGCGGTGCCGTCAACGCCTCGGTGGGGCTGATGGGCAGCGGCCAAGGCTACGAGACGCCGCTCGCCCAGGCCGTCGCCGAGGGTTTGGGCGTGGACCTCGAGGCCGTGCGCATGCACATGGGCAACACCGACGTCGCTCCCTATGGCATGGGCAGTCGCGGCAGCCGCGGCGGCACCGCCGGCGGAGGCACCCTCTATCTCGCGGCGTGCGACGCCCGCGCGAAGGTGCTCGCCATCGCGGCCCCTATGCTCGGGCCCGATTCACCAGACGAGCTGCGCCTGGTGGGCGGGCGCATCGAGCGCCGGCTGGGCGGTGAGTGGAGCGAAACGGGGCTGACGCTGGCGGACGTGGCGCGCACCGCCTATTTCAATCCCCTGGAGCTGCCCGCGGGCATGGAGCCCGGCCTCGAGTTCCACAAGGCCTACGACCCACCACCGATGACCTATTCCAACGCCACCCACGTCTGCGAGGTGGAGGTCGACGTGGAGACCGGCGTCATTCGCATTGGGCGCTACGTAATCGTCGAGGACTGCGGCACCGTGCTCAACCCGCTGGTGGTCCAGGGCCAGCAGCACGGCGCCGCGGCCATGGGCATCGGCGGCACCCTTTACGAGCAGGTGTTCTACGACGGGCAGGGCCAGAACCTGAGCGTCACTTTCGCCGACTACCTGCTGCCCACCGCCTGCGAGGTACCGCCTTTCGAGATCGTGTCCCTGCACACCCCCAACTCGCGCACGCCGGCCGGCACCAAGGGCATGGCCGAGGGAGGGGTCATGGGTTCCATCGGCGCCGTCTGCAACGCCGTGTCCGACGCCCTGCAACCCTTCGGCGTGGTCGTCGAGCGCCAGCCCCTGAGCCCCGATTACATTCGCTCCCTGGTGCGCGCAAA
>JBHIDD010000066.1:0-10968 GCA_046759925.1 Kiloniellaceae bacterium | reverse complement strand
GCTTTCGTGGATCTCCTGGAAGCCGCGGATCGAGGACCCGTCGAATCCGATGCCGTCGGTGAAGCTGTCGGCCTCCAGGGCGCTGGGCGGCACCGAGAAGTGTTGCCAGAGGCCCGGAATGTCGGTGAACCGGACGTCGACCATCCGGACCTTGCGGTCCCCGATGACCTTCAGGACATCTTCGGCCGTGCGGCAGTCAAGAGACATCTACTCCCCTCCCATAAGGATATTTTCCGGTTGCGCTCAAGGAGATAGTACGGAAAGCGGCGGCAAAATCCCAGCGAATACCGTGCCAGGCGCGGCCTGTGGCGCCCGGCCGCGCCGAGCGAATCCCGACCCCGGCCGGTGCATATGGACCTGGGCGGTACGCAGGCGTACGATCCGGCCGGAGGGACTGCGATGCATGACTTCGATCGACTCTGGGTCTGGCGCGACTCCGCCCTCGCCGACTCCCTCGGCTGGTATCTGGCCGTCGCGGGCAACCGGAAACCGGCCAAGTTCCGGATCGCGCGGACGATCCCGGTCGCGGGTGACCTGCGGGACGCCTCCGAGGACGCGCTGTGGGACGAGCTCGACCGCGGCACGCCCGTCTTCCTGGAACGCCTGCGCCGGATCCGGGAGGGCGCGGAAGGCCTCGGGGCCGCGCCTGCCGGCGCCAACCTTTTGGATCTGTGCCGCGAGCTCAGCCGGCGGATGCTCAGCCACTGCAATTTCTGCGCCTGGAACTGCGGCGTGGACCGCAGCCGGACGGCCAAACTCGGCGCCTGCAAGCTGGCTTCCGACGCGCGCGTCAGCAGTTATTTCCACCACCTCGGCGAGGAGCTGGTCTACCGCGGCCGGCTCGGCTCGGGCACGATCTTTTTCACCTCGTGCAACATGCGTTGCGCCTTCTGCCAGAACGGCGACATCAGCACGGACAAGGACAACGGCGTGGTCGTCGACGCCCGGACGCTGGCCACCATGGCCTGGCTGCTGCGCATGGAAGGCTGTCACAACGTCAACTGGGTCGGCGGCGAGGTCGCGATCCACCTGCACACCATCGTGGAAGCCATCGCGCTGCTCGGCAACGGTTTCGCGCGGCCCGGCCGCGAGGCGCTGATCGAGGCGCTCAAGGTCAAGGCCGATTTCTTTTCCCCGGCCAACCTGGTCCCGGAACGGGCCACCTACGAGGGCGCGTTCAACGCCCCCATGCTTTGGAACAGCAATTTCTACATGACGGCGCCGGCGATGAAGATCCTGCGGCTGCTGACCGACGTCTGGCTGCCCGACTTCAAGTTCGGTCCCGGGCGCTGCGCGATCGCGCTTGCCAGAACGCCGAAGTATTGGGCGACGGTGACCGGCAACCTGGCCCTGATCCGCGCCTGGGGCGAGGACCTCACGATCCGGCATCTGGTCATGCCGAACCACGTCGAATGCTGCACCTATCCGATCCTCGACTGGATCGCCGAGAACATGCCCGAGGCGCCGGTCAACATCATGGACCAGTACCACCCCGACAACTTCTGCGATCCCTGCGGCCCGAAATACCAGTCCCGCTACGAAGCGATCGCCCGCCGCCCGACCCGCGACGAGGTGCAGGACGCGTACCGCCACGCCCGTAGCTTGGGCGTGAACTTCGAGACGATCACCTACGAGAAGAACGCGATGGGCCTGCGCCATTAGGCCGCCCGCGACGGCCCGCCTGCGATCATTCAAGACCTGACCCTAGTCGTGCCAGTCGTGGCCCCAGTCGTGTGACCCCAATCGTGATGATTCAAGACGCAACCCCAATCGTAACGGTAGTCCGTGCCCCACTCGCAACCCTCCGCCGGCATCTCCTTGATCGCGGCAAAGGCCTGCGGCAACCTTGTGATCGTCGCGGTCCGAGACATCGGGATTGCGCGTTTCCCGGGTTTCAGCCAAACCTCGGGCCTACCCCCTTTCCTTCACTGACAACAAAATCCGATACATCACCCCGCGCCAACGCCGGCTTGCCGGAGGCGCGTGGAATGCGGCAAGATGACGGCTTTACGGCGGGGCGATCTCCGCGGCCCGCGCCTTGAGGATCGCCCGGATCCGCCGGCGGGTGCGGCGCGGACCAGCGCGACCGCTTTTGCCAAGGGTGCCGAGATGCTGTTAGGAAGGAACGCCGGGTCCGGGAAGGGCATGACGCTGTTCCGCCGGACCAGGGAGCTGGAGCACGAGATCGACGATTTCCTCGACAAGCTCTCGCAGTCCGGCTTGCTGTTCCGCCGCGCGGTGGAGATCTACCTCGCCGAGGGCGCCTCGGCGGAGTTCGAAGACAAGCTGAGCCGGGTCAACACCCTGGAAAGCGAGGCGGACGGCCTGCGCCGCTCCGTCGAACAGCGGCTCTACGAGCACACGCTAATCCCGGAATCGCGGGGCGACGTCCTGGGCCTGCTGGAAAATCTCGACTCGGTGCATAATCTCTTCGAGGGCGCGCTCTGGGCGTTTTCCATCGAGACGCCCGACATTCCCGAGGAATTCCACGACGACTACAAGGCGCTCACGGAACAGGTGGGCTCGGCCGTCGAGTCCCTGGTGCTCGCCTCGCGCGCGTTCTTCCGCAATATCGAGGCCGTCTCGGACAACATGCACAAGGTGTTGTTCTACGAGAAGGAAGCCGACAAGGTGAGCACCAAGCTCAAGCGGGCGATCTTCGCGGCCGATCTTCCGCTGAGCCACAAGGCGCATCTGCGCAACTTCGTGGAGCACATCGACAACCTGGCCGACAGGGCCGAGGACGTCGCCGACCGGCTGGCCATCTCCACCATCAAGCGGACGATCTAGAAGCCCGGGCGCCAAAATGGATGTCGCCGTCTTGTTCTTTCTGACAAGCGGCCTGTTCCTGGGCTGGTCGCTGGGCGGCAACGACGCCGCCAACGTCTTCGGCACCGCGGTCGGCACCCGGATGATCCCGTTCACCACCGCGGCGGTCATCTGCAGCATCTTCGTGATCCTGGGCGCGGTGTTCGGCGGCGCCGGGGCCGCCCACACCCTGGGAAAGCTGGGCTCGGTGAACGCGCTCGCCGGCGCCTTCATGGCGGCGTTCTCGGCGGCCCTCGCGGTCTACCTGATGACCAAGTTCGGCCTGCCGGTTTCCACCACCCAGGCCATCGTCGGCGGCATCCTCGGCTGGAACCTCTTCAGCCAGACGCTGACCGATGCCGCCACGCTGACCACGATCCTCTCGACCTGGGTGCTCTGCCCAATACTGGCGGCGGTCTTTGCGATCCTGCTTTTCAAGGTGGTGACCTTTGTCCTGCGGAAGGCCAGGCCCCACCTGCTTCGGACCGACGCCTATACGCGCCTCGGCCTGCTGCTGGCCGGCGCTTTCGGCGCCTACAGCCTGGGCGCGAACAACATCGCCAACGTCATGGGCGTCTTCGTGCCCGCCTCGCCCTTTACCGATTTCAGCATCCAGGGCCTCATCACCTTTACCTCCGCCCAGCAGCTCTTTCTGGTCGGTTCGATCGCCATCGCCGTCGGGGTTTTGACCTATTCGAAGAGGGTGATGCTGACCGTCGGCGGCCGCCTGTTGCCGCTCTCCCCGATCGCAGCCTGGGTGGCGGTCGTGGCCCATTCCCTGGTTTTGTTCATCTTCGCCTCCGAAGGGCTGGAGCGCCTGCTCGCCAGTGCCGGGCTGCCGACCATTCCGCTGGTGCCGGTGTCCAGTTCCCAGGCGGTCGTCGGCGCGGTGGTCGGCATCGGCCTGCTCAAGGGCGGCCGGACGATCCGCTGGCGGGTGCTGGGCAGCATTGGCCTGGGCTGGTTGGCGACGCCGGTCCTGGCGGGCATCGTCTGCTTCGTGGGCCTTTTCTTCTTGCAGAACGTCTTCAATCAGGTGGTTTACCGCCAGGTCCCTTACACGGTCTCGGACCGGGTTCTGGAACGCCTCGAGATGGCCGGCGTCTCGACCGCGCGCATCCGCCACCTGAACGGCCGGACCTTCGCCTCGGCCGTGCGGTTCCAAGACGCGCTCGACGAGGTGGCCGGGCTGTCCGATGACGTGGCCGCCAAGCTCATGGCCTACGCCGAGGTCGACGAAATGCGGATCGATCCGGCGCGCTTCGCGGAGCTCGACGCCGATTGGCTGACCCCGGGGCAGTTCGCGGCGCTGCGCGCCCTCGCCCGGCGGCGCTTCGCGCATCGATGGATGCTCGCCGACGCCCTGGCGGAGCAAAGCGGCGACTGGCGCGTGGCCGAAGACACCACGGTCAACAAGACCTACAACAGGGAGCTGCGGACCAAGCTGGAGGCGGTCTACCGGACATTCCGGATCAATCGGTGATTTCCGCCGCCCAGTCGAGCGCGGATGTCGGCTTGCCGGCGCGCTCGAAGACCGGACGCGGCGCCGTCCCGGCGGTGCAGCGGCAAGGCGCCGCGGCCCGCGATCCGGCGTCCGTTTTCATTGCCAGCCGACGAGGTAGGCGCCGCCCAGGAGAATGAAAAAGACGCCGAGGATCAGCCACTGCATGCGCCGCCAGCCGGTCTGTTCCCGTTCGATCCGCCGCTGCAAGGGCTTCATCATCTGGACGCCCAACCAACCGGCCGAGTCCTCCTCCGGCTTGCGGCGCGCCGGCAGGAAGCCGACCAGGAAAAAGGTAATGCCGATGGCGATCATGCCCCAGGCGCCCCAGAGATAGACCTCGGGGCAGTTTCCGGCGACCTCGCAGCCGACAGCACCCGGCGCCTCCTGCGCCCGGGCCTGCCGGGCGAGGATCCCGAGCGGCAGGTTTGCCGGCGGTACGCGGATCATCGCGCCATCCTTCGGTCGTACCTCGCGCGATCAGCCTAAGGGATGTCACGGCATCCGGGCAATGCCGGGGCCAAGCACGATGAAGCGCGCTTGGCGGCCCGGTCGGCCATGCCGGACTGGCCAGGGGCGCCGACGTTGTCTATACAAGTGCCGATGCCGCGCCGAAGCCGGACAGGCATCGCAACGCATGAGGCCGCATGGCTTTGCCACTCCGCCGGTCCCGGGCGCCGCTCTACCGGCAGGTCAAGGAGCATATCGTCGGACGGATTCTGGCCGGCGATTGGCCGGAAGGCGACCGTCTGCCCTCGGAGAACCAGTTGACCGGCGACCTGGGCGTCAGCCGGATGACCGCCCACCGGGCGCTGCGCGAGCTCACCAACGAAGGCTGGCTTACCCGGGTGCAGGGCGCCGGCACCTTCGTCGCCGAGGCCAAGCCGCAGTCGGCCCTGCTCGAGATTCGCAACGTCCGCGACGAAATCGACGCGCGCGGACACGAACACTCCTGCGAGGTGGCGTTGCTCGCCCGCGAGAAGGCGAGCCCCGAGACCGCGCGCGCCCTGGAGGTCGCGCCGGGCACGACGATCTACCATTCCATCCTCGTCCACCGCGAAGACGGCGTGCCGATTCAGGTCGAGGACCGCCAGGTGAACCCGGCGTTTGCCTCCGGCTACATCGATCAGGACTTCACCCGGACCACGGCCTTCGAGTACCTGGGGCAACTGGGGCCGATGGCCGCCGCGGAACACGTGATCGAGGCGATCCTGCCCGATTCGACGGCCCGGCGTCTGCTCGGCGTCGCACCCGGCGATCCCTGCCTGCTGCTTACCCGCCGCACCTGGTCGAACGGCCGCGTCGTCTCGCGCGTGCGCCAGACCTATCCCGGCGCGCGCTACCGGCTCGCCGGCCGGCAGGATTATCCGATGGGCCCGGGGGCGCAGCCGTGACCCAGGGTCGCAGCCCGACCGATCCGCGTATCGACAACACCCGCAACATCCGCGCCCCGCGGGGCCGCGAACTGAACGCCAAGAGCTGGCTGACCGAGGCGCCGCTGCGGATGCTGATGAACAACCTCGATGCCGAGGTCGCCGAAAAGCCCGAGGCGCTGGTGGTCTACGGCGGCATCGGCCGGGCCGCCCGCGACTGGCGCTGCTTCGACGTCATCGTCCAGTGCCTCAAGGAGCTGGGCGACGAGGAGACGCTGCTCGTCCAGTCGGGCAAGCCGGTCGGCATCTTCAAGACCCATGCCGACGCGCCGCGCGTGCTGATTGCCAACTCCAACCTGGTGCCGAACTGGGCCGACTGGGCGCATTTCAACGAGCTCGATCGGGCCGGGCTCATGATGTACGGCCAGATGACCGCCGGCTCCTGGATCTACATCGGCAGCCAGGGCATCGTGCAGGGCACCTACGAGAGCTTCGTCGAGGCCGGCCGCCGGCACTACGCGGGCGAGCTCAAGGGCCGGTGGATCCTGACCGGGGGCCTGGGCGGCATGGGCGGGGCGCAGCCGCTGGCCGCGACCATGGCCGGCGCCAGCCTGCTGGCGGTCGAATGCCGGCCGAGCCGCATCGAAAAACGCCTGGAGACCGGCTATCTGGACCGGTCGACCGACGATCTGGACCGGGCCCTGGAGATCGTCGAGGGCGCCTGCGCCGAGGGCCGCGCGGTCTCGGTCGGCCTGCTGGGCAACGCCGCCGAGGTCTTCCCCGAGCTGGTCCGGCGCGGCGTGAGGCCTGACATCGTGACCGACCAGACATCCGCCCACGATCCGCTGAACGGCTACCTGCCGGCCGGCTGGACCCTGGACCGCTGGGCGCGCATGCAGGAGCGCGACCCGGAGGCGGTCGTCAAGGCGGCCAAGGAATCGATGGCGGTCCAGGTCCGCGCCATGCTCGACTTCCACCGCCAGGGCGTGCCGACGATGGATTACGGCAACAACATCCGCCAGATGGCCAAGGAGGTGGGGGTGGAGGACGCCTTCGACTTCCCCGGCTTCGTGCCGGCCTATATCCGGCCGCTGTTCTGCCGCGGCATCGGGCCGTTCCGCTGGGCGGCGCTGTCGGGCGACCCGGAGGACATTTACAGGACCGACGCCAAGGTGAAGCAGCTGATCCCCGACAACGCGCATCTGCACAACTGGCTCGACATGGCAAAGAAGCGCATCCGGTTCCAGGGCCTGCCGGCGCGCATCTGCTGGGTCGGTCTCGGCGATCGGGCGAGGCTCGGCCTCGCCTTCAACGAGATGGTGGCCCGCGGGGAACTCGCCGCGCCGGTCGTGATCGGCCGCGACCACCTGGATTCCGGCTCGGTCGCCAGCCCGAACCGCGAGACCGAGGCCATGCGGGACGGCTCGGACGCGGTCTCCGACTGGCCAATGTTGAACGCGCTCTTGAACTGCGCGAGCGGCGCCACCTGGGTCAGCATCCACCACGGCGGCGGTGTCGGCATGGGCTTCTCGCAGCATGCCGGCATGGTCATCGTCTGCGACGGGACCGAGGCCGCGGCCAAACGCCTCGAGCGGGTGCTGACCAACGATCCGGCAAGCGGCGTCATGCGCCACGCCGATGCCGGCTACGACCTCGCGATCGACTGCGCCCGCCAGCACGGCCTGAAATTGCCGATGCTCGAGGGGTGAGCTGATCGGCGGCAAGCGAATTGGCGTGCCCTGACGAGGCGGCCGCATCCACTGGGATGCGGCCCTTCGTCATGCACCTTCATGGATGCACGGCTTTTCGGCCCTTAATTCTTGACCAGCGTGTACTTGAAGGTCCGGCCGGCGGTCACCTCGACGGGATGCTTGATCAACTTGTCGGTCAGGCGCGCATGGACCACGTACCAGCCGGCCGGCAGAACCAGCCTGGGGGCGGGACCGGTCACCTCCGTGACCGGGACGCGGTCTCCCGCGGCATTACGGCCGTAAGTGAGCACCTTCCAATTGATCGGCTCCGTCAGCGCCGCGCCGCCGATGCGCGGGATCACGCTGAGCAGGATGGTCCCCATCCTGACTTGGGCGGTCTGCTGATAGGCATTGACTGCGACCTGGGTTTTCGATCTCAAGGTCGACTCGTGATTGGTTGTGGGAATGATTGTGGGATCGCCTTGGACGGCTTGTGCACCGGCGGCCGCGCCGTGGCCCGGTAAAACAAGGCCCGCCGCAAAGAACAAGCCCGCAAGAGATGAAACTGTTAACGCGAATCCTAGAATTCGCCACATCGCACATACCCCCTTTTTTGTTTATTGAGTACATTAGACTATGACTCGGGGGCGGTTTACAACCGGTGAAAAATATCGCGCATTTTCGTCACTTCAGATCGGCCAAAAGGCGCCTAAAAAATTATTGAATATGAAATATATATAAAATTTCTCTTACGTGTCAGTATAAGTGCGTTATCACACGTTTCCCGTGCTTTGGAGCGCTTTTTGTCGCGGTGATTCCGGCGGAGTCGCCCCCGCGCACGGCGACTCGGGGAGACAATCGCGGCAGGCCGTTGCGCCGCGAAGCTGCCGGGCGCGGCCAAGTCCGCCTGCTATGTGGCTGTTAAATCGAGTTTATCCGCGTGCGCGGCCGCGCCTCGAGGCGTGGCCGGCGCTTGGGCGGTCGTCACTTGGGCTGGGCGAGAGTCGGCCCGCCACGCGGGCCGGGCGCACATCTCCTCGCCGACCACATGGTCGCCGTCGCCGGAGTCCTCGATCAGGTCGCGCCAGTCGAAATTGGACGGCGGATCGGGCAGAGGCTCGGCCGCCGTAGCGAGATCGCCGGCGGAAACCGCCATCACGAGAAACGCCAATAGGTGTAAAAGCCTTCGCATTGCCCTTCTCCCTCTCGGCCGGGAGGAATGCCGCGACCAAGCTTACAACCTCGTCGCCGGCACTGTTGAGTCACGATGTCGCGATTCGTCCCCTGGGGGAATTCATGGCCCGGGCCGAAACCCGATCGGAACCTGCCCCGGGGTCGGGCCGCCGGCGTCCGGTCCGCTGACCATGGCGATCAGCCGCCGGAAAGCCCCTTGACCGCGGTCAGGCCGATCGGTCCGCCGTCGAATTCGGCCATGGCGTCGAGCACGCAGTCCCAGAGGTAGTCCGCCGAAGTGCAATCCGCCAGCAGGTGATAGGCCGGGACCGCGCCCTGATCGTCGCGCACGATCACCGCGTTGAGGCGCGCCACCGAGGTCTGGGCGATCCGGCCCTGGCCGAAATACCCGGGGCGCAAGTCGACCCCGCAGATCTTGGCGAACATCGCCGCGGCCTGCGCGCCGGTGACCAGGAACCAGGCGTGGGTCTCGCCGCGCGGCATGGGATAGCCGCGCGGGGTCTCGGGCGGCACCGGCTCGGCGGCCCAGGCCTCGAGCAACCGCCCGGGCAGGCCGCCGGCACCCGCCAGGTCGCCCAGGATCACGACTTCGCCCGGGGCCACGCGCGCGGCCAGTCCGCCGCCCGGTTGGCGCATTGCGCGGTTGCTCTGCTCCGGCACCAGAACGCCTTGGCCTGTTAGCCACTCGGGTGTGCCGGCGCCCTTGAAGCCGGTCCGCGGCAGCGGCGAGAGGTCGGCCAGGGCCATGCGCCGGGCGCTCGTCGCCTCGCCCGCCGGATCGCCGAAGTCGAGCGCGACCGCCGCGCCCGCGACTTCCCCGAAATTCGCGCCGGCGGCGGCGAGCTTGCGGTAGACGAAGCTGCGGCGGACGAAGTCCCCCGGGGCGATCGCGTTCGGTTCGGGCATCGCCTACATCTCCTGGCGCTTGTTGTCCGGGTCGTAGAACGGCAGGGCCGCCACCTCGGCGCGGATCACCCGGCCGGTGTCCAGCTTGATCTCGATCGGCCGGCCGACCTCGGCGTCATCCGGATGGACGTAGGCCAGCCCGATGATCCTCTCGCCCGCGGACGCGCGCGCCACCGAGGTCACGAAGCCGACGATTTCGCCGCCGCGCAGGACAAGGTTGGATTCCTCCGGCAAGGGAAGCGCCGGATCGTCGATCGTGAAACCCGCCAGCCGGCGCTTGATCGGCTGGCGCAGGCGCAGCTCGATCGACCGGCCGCCGACGAAGAACGGCTTCCTTTTGGCGATGGCCCAGGCCATGTCGACCTCGTGGGGAAAGGTCATTGCGTCGGTGTCCTGGCCGATGATGATGTGGCCCTTCTCGAGCCTGAGCACGCGCTGCGCCTCGATCCCGAAGGGCCGGATACCGTGGTCCCTGCCGGCCTCCATCAGCCGGTCCCACAGCGCCTCGCCCTGGCTTGCCGGCACGTGGATCTCGTAGCCGAGCTCGCCGACGAAACCGATCCGGATGAAACGCGCCGGAATGCCCGCGACACGGCCCTCGCGCAGGCCCATGTAAGGGAAGGCCTCGGGCCCGAGGTCGACGTCGTCGACCAGTTCGCTCAAGACCTCGCGCGACTTGGGCCCGGCGAGGTTGACCGCGGCATAGCCGGGGGTGACGTTCGAGATGTCCACCTCGAGCCGCCACTGGGCGTTCCACCACAGCATGCTCAAGTACACCCGCTCGGCCCCTCCGGTCGTGGCGGTGACGTAGAAGTGGTCCTCGTGGAAGCGGCAGGCGACCCCGTCGTCGATGATCGTGCCGGCCTCGTTGGTCATCAACGCATAGCGCGCCCGGCCGGTCGGTTGCCTGGCGTAGGCGAAGGTGTAGACCCGGTTCAGGAACTCGGCCGCGTCGGGGCCGCGGACCTCGAGCCCGCCCAAGGTCGAGACGTCGATCAAGCCGACGTTCTCGCGCACCGCCAGGACCTCTTCGCGGATGCAGGCCGCGCGCCGCGCCTCCGGGCCGTAATGGAAGGGCCGCCACCACAAGCCCGCGGTCATCATTCGGGCGCCTGCCTCCAGGTGCCGGTGGTGCATGGCGGTCAACCGCTCGGGCTCGAAGCTGCGCCCGGCCAGGACGCCGAGCTTTTCGCCGGCAAAGGGCGGCCGGGCGGTGGTCACGCCGGTCTCGGCGACGCTGCGGTTATTCGCCTTGGCGATCAGCCGCGCGGTGTTGAGCGCCGAATGGCGGCCCTGGCTGGGCCCCATGCCGACGGTCGAGAACCGCTTGACCAGCTCCGGCTCCGCGTAACCCGCGGCGGCGCTGTCCAAGATGTCCCTGACCTGCAGGTCCTCGTCGAAATCGACGAAGTCCTTGCCCTTCGGGTGCGGAAAGATCGGCCAGGGCGCGTTGACGCCACCGGCCCCGTCCTCGCCCGGGGCCGGTGGCGCGGCG
>JBHIDD010000065.1:0-11035 GCA_046759925.1 Kiloniellaceae bacterium | reverse complement strand
TCCTGATCGCCCGGGCGCAGATCGGCGGCTACTGCGGCGACGTGCTCGGTTCGGTCGAACAACTTGGCGAGGCCGCGGTCCTGCTGGCGGTCGCGGCAACCCTATGACGGAGACGACGCGTTGGTGGTGGATCCGGCACGCGCCGGTGATCGACCACGCGGGCCAGATCTACGGCCAGGACGATCCGGCCTGCGACTGTTCCGACCGCGCGACCTTTCGGGCCTTGGCGGGCCTGCTGCCGGAGAACGCGGTCTGGGTGACAAGCCACCTGCAGCGCGCCGGACACACGGCCGCGTCGATCATCGAACACCTGGCCGAAGGGACCGCCCCGATTCCCATCGTCGAGCGGGATCTGGCGGAGCAGCATTTCGGCCACTGGCAGGGCCTCACCCACGAGGCGCTGGCCGCCCGCCGCAGCGGCGCCTGGCACCGCTTCTGGCTCGCCCCGGCCGAGGAGGCACCGCCCGGCGGCGAGAGCTTCGTCCAGATGATCGAGCGGGTCTCGGCCGCGGTGCGGCGCTTGTCTGCCGAGCACGCCGGGCGCGACATCGTCGCCGTGACCCACGGCGGCACGATCCGCGCGGCGCTCGCCCTCGCCCTCGAACTGGATCCCGAGCGGGCGCTGGCGATCGCCATCGACAACTGTGCGCTGACCCGGCTCGACCACATCGCCGGCCCGGCGGGCAGTCACGCGGCCGAACGCGACGGCGTTTGGCACGTACGTCTCGTCAATGCCGCGCCCCGGGCCTTTTCCTGACGCCGCCGGAGGGCACGAATCCCATTGATTCCTTTCGCCGCCAATCGTGTTAGACTCGGCCGATTCGGGTCGGGTCGGACGGGGAAATTCCGGCCGCCGGCAAGCAACGGAGAGCCTTTGATGATATGCATTCGCTCACGCACCGCCGCCGGGCGCACGGCCTGCCTGGTGGCGCTGATCCTGACCATGTCGCTCCCGGCCGCCCGGCCGGCCGCGGCCGCGAGCAGGGCGGAGGAATTGGTCGAGGAATCCCGCTTCTCCATCGAACGGCTGCTCGCCGATCCCAATTTCTTCCAGCTCAAGGGCTTCGTCGAAAAGGCCCGCGGCGTGCTGATCATCCCGGAGCTGGTCAAAGGCGGGTTCATCGTCGGCGGCGAGGCCGGATCGGGCGTCCTGATGGTCCGCGGCGCCGACGGCACCTGGAGCGCACCCGCCTTCTATACGCTCGCGGCCGGCAGCTTCGGCTTTCAGGCCGGCGGCCAGGTTTCCGAAGTGGTCTTCACGCTCATGAACGACGGGGCGGTGCGGGCGCTGCTCAGTCACGAGGTCAAGCTGGGGGCGGACGCCGGCGTCGCGGTCGGCCCGTTCGGGGCCGGGGGCGAGGCCTCGACCACCACCAACCTGGACCGCGACATCTACGCCTTCTCCAAGTCGGTCGGCCTGTTCGGCGGCGGCGCCCTGGAGGGCGCCAAGCTCATCAACCGGCAGGACTGGAACGACGAGTATTACGGCACACGCGCCCCGCCGCAGGCCATCGTGATCGAGCGCAAGTTCTTCAACGCCCACGCCGAGCCGCTGCGCAACGCGCTGCCGTAAGGCCGCCCGGGCGCTGCTTCGCCGGCCCGCGGCCGGCCGGGGGGCCTGCCGCGGCCGCTCTGGCGGGCGCCGGGCAAAGGGTATAGATTTGCCAAGGCCAAGAGGGAGAGCCACGGCATGCCGGGAACGCCGGAGAAGCGGCCGCGCGGGGTGTTCGCCGCCGCGCTGACCCCGCTCGGGGACGATCTTCGCCCCGACCACGAGGCGCTCGTCCGGCACTACCGCTGGCTGCTCGCCGAGGGCTGCGACGGCATCGTCTGCCTGGGCACGACGGGCGAGGCCAATTCCTTCTCGCTGGAGGAACGCCTTTGGTTGCTGGACGCGCTGGGCGAAACCGATCTGCCCGGAAGGCTCATCGTCGGCACCGGCTGCTGCGCGGTTCCGGATACGGTCAAGCTCTCCGAGAGGGCGCTTGCGATCGGCGCGGCCGGCGTGCTCGTCCTGCCGCCGTTTTATTACAAGGCGGTGACCGACGACGGCCTCTTCGCCGGCTATGCCGAGGCCATCGAGCGGATCGCCGATCCGCGCCTTAGGCTCTACATCTACCACTTCCCGATCATGACCGGGCTCGATATCGGCCTGGGGCTCATCGAACGCCTGATCAAGGCCTATCCCGGGACCGTGGTGGGCCTGAAGAACAGCTCCGGCGACTGGAACAACATCTCGGCCATGCTCCAGGCCTTCCCGGGCTTCGATGTCTTCGCCGGCTCGGAGGAGTTCCTGCTTCCCACCCTCAGGCTCGGCGGGCCGGGGTGCATGTCGGCGACGGTCAATCTGCTCGCGCCCCAGGCGGCGGACCTCTTCGCCAAGTGGCGGAAGGCCGGGGCGGAGAACAGGCAGGCGCGGCTGACCCTGCTGCGCCGCGCCATCAGCAAGTATCCCGCCATCCCGGCGATGAAGGCGATCCTGGCCCGGCACAGCGGACTCGCGGCCTGGCGCAACGTCCGCCCGCCGCTCAGGGCCCTCTCCGAAGCGGAGGAGCAGCGCCTTCTCTCCGACCTGCAAGCCGTCGGCTTCGACTTCGCCGCCGCGGCGTGAGCCGCGGCGCGGGAGACCCCGGCGGCACCGCATGAAGATCGGAACTCCGACGGCGCTTCAGCGCAAGCTTCGGATAGAGACCATAGCGCTTTCCCGTTAGACCCGGGGCCGGAAGGCTATCGGGAAAGGACCGGGCGATGACCTTGGAGCACGTGGCGAACGCGCGGGGCGCGGATACCGCAGCCGGCCTCTCGGAGCGGCAGGTGGCGCTGGTGCGCAAGGCCTGCGCCTACATCGACGGCCGGGACGGCCAGGGTATCACCCTTGCCCGGCTGGCCGGACACGTGGGCCTGAGCCCCTGGCACCTGCAGCGCCTGTTCAAGAGGGCCATCGGCCTGACGCCGCGCGATTACGCCGATGCCCGGCGGTCCCGGAGGTTCCGCGCGGAATTGAAATGCGGCGAATCGATCGCCGGAGCCACCTACGGAGCGGGCTACGGCTCCTCCAGCCGCATCTACGAGCAGGCCGCGACGCAGCTCGGCATGACGCCGGCCTCCTACGCCCGGGGCGGCAAGGGCGCGTGTATCGGCTATGCGATCGTCGACTCGCGCCTGGGGCGGCTCCTGGTCGCCGCCACCGCCAAGGGCATCTGCTTCGTCGCCCTGGGCGATACCGATGCGGAGCTCGAAGCCGCGGTGCGCGCGGAATTCCCCCGTGCCGAGGACATCGTTCGCGACGAACCCGCGATCGCCCCCGCCGTGCAGGCCCTGCTCGACTACCTGGCCGGCGAGATACCGCATGTCGACCTGCCGGTGGACATCCGGGCCACCGCCTTCCAGCGCCGCGTCTGGCAGGAGCTGATCGCGATTCCTTCCGGCGAGACGCGGAGCTATTCCGAGATTGCCGCGGCCATCGGAACTCCCGGCGGCCAGCGCGCGGTTGGCGGAGCCTGTGCGACCAACCCGGTCGCCATCGTCATCCCCTGTCACCGGGCCCTGCGCGCGGACGGCGGGCTCGGCGGCTACCGCTGGGGCCTCAAGCGCAAGAAGGCGCTGCTCTTGGCCGAGGCCGAGCGGACCAAGGCGTGAGCCTTGCCGCGGCCGCCGGCGGCGGGGTATACCAGATGCATGGCGCTCGGTCTTACCGACCCCTACATCTTGCGCATCAAGACGCGGGAAATCCCGCTCGAGGTGCGCCGGCACCCGCGCGCCCGGCGCATCACCCTGCGCTTCGACGGCGCCAGCGGCACCCTGTGCCTCACCCTGCCCCGGCGCGCGGCGCTCCGCGAGGGCTTGGACTTCGCCGAGCAGAAGGCGGACTGGATCCTGGCCAAACTCGAGGCCTTGCCGGCCCGGGTTCCGTTCCAGCCGGGCGCGGTCGTTCCGGTCCTGGGCGAAGACCACGTGATTCGGCACCTGCCCCAGGCGCGCCGCGGGGTCCGGCGGGCGGACGGCGCCATCTGGGACTCGGGGCCGTCCGAACATGTGGCGCGCCGGGTCGCCGGCTTCCTGAAGGCCGAGGCGCGGCGGGAGCTGTCCTCACGGGCCGGAAGCAAGGCAGCCACTTTGGGCCGCCCCATCGGGCGGATTATCCTGCGCGACATGACCAGCCGCTGGGCAAGCTGCGGCGAGGACGGACGCTTGAGTTTCTCGTGGCGCCTGATCCTGGCGCCTGAAGCCGTGCTCGACTATGTGGTGGCGCACGAGGTGGCGCACCTCGAGGAGATGAACCACGGGCCGCACTTCTGGGCGCTGGCCTCGCGGCTCACGCCCGAGGTGGCCGGGCCCCGGCGCTGGCTGCGGCGGCACGGCGACGGCTTGCTGCGCTACGGCTGAGCCTCGCCTGAGGCAATATCCGACCAAGCCTGCGCCGGACCCGATTCCGGGTGAGCGGATAGGGCTCCAGTCCTCGCCTGGGTAGACTCGTGAAGCGCGAATAATCCTGCCAGGATCCCGAGACGAGAAGATTCGAATGACCGGGACACTTTGGACATCAAGACTTCCGAAGTGATCGAGTCGAATGAAATCGCCGCCAAGGGAAATAAACCGCCTGTTTGCCAGCATCAAGAATGACCTCCCCGTGATACTGGGAGAAAATTTGTCTGGCGCATATGTTTACGGCTCCGTGAGTTTCGGCTCTTTCGACCCGTCCCGAAGCGATATCGACTGTGTGGTCGTGACGGAAAAACCTCTGACGAATAGGGAAATTGCGGCCCTGCGGAAGTGGCACGGCAAATTGCGGAAGACGCATTCCCCGGCCGGGAAATTGGAGATGCCGTATGTCGTCAAGGGCGAGTTGTTCCTCGCCGCGTCGGAATTTCTGGAAACCCCCCTGTACTCATCCGGGAGGTTTTTCGAGAAGGCGGATACGAACGGCTACAATCCGATCACCTGGCTAAACATAAGGGAGAACGGGATAACACTCTGCGGCGCGGAACCCAAAACGTTCGTTCCGAAGATCGGCAAACAAGTCTTGAAAGACGCGTTATCTCTTGAAATCGACTATATAAGAAACAAGAACAGGCGATGGTTCAGAAAAGACGCGTACAAGTCGTATGCCGTTCTGACGCTGTGCCGCATCCTCTATACCCTGAGATTCAACAGGCTATCTTCCAAGGAAACGGCGGCGCGGTGGTGTCTGAAGACCGCGCCGTCACGGTGGCACGCGTTGATATCCGCGGCATTGAGCGATCCCGCCCGCCTGGCAAGAAAGGACATAGAAGCCTTCGTCGATTTTGTGTCGAGATCGCTCGAATAACGCCGGAGCGCGGCTTCCGGAAGCCTTGTTTGAGATCACACCCCCCTATCCTCTTCGCCTCACCCCGCAAGCGTCCGGCCCGGCACCCAGACGTAGCCGTCCGGATCGACGAGATAGGATTCGCGCAGGCCGTGCGGCTTGTCGCGCGATGGGCTGAGCACCGGATCGCCGCGCGCCCGGGCCCGGGCCTCGGCGGCATCCGGATCGATTCCGTAGAGGCGCAGCTCGACCCCCGCACCGCGCGGCTTTGCCGCGCCGAGCCGTCTCAGGAACGGGGCTTCCAGGCCGGCCTCGTCCACGTAGGCATGGTCCGCGTGCAGCATCCACTCGTGACCCGCGTGGCGCAGCACGGCGAAATCCGCGTCGCCGTAGACCACCTCCGTCCCGAACACCTCGGTTAGGAAGGCGAGCGAGCGGGCAATATCGCGGACCAATAGGTTGACGCCGAAACCCTTGAGCGAGCGCCCGTACTCGGGCGGCGACATCCAGGGCTCGCCGCTTCGTTTCTTCATCGCATCATCCTTGGCTGCCGCCGGCCACCGGCTTGGCGTTCAGTCCGGGCAGCCGTTTCGCCGCCGCGCTACCGCCCAGACCGGGCCGCGACACACGATGGTCGGCCTTCTGCTAGACCCGATGAACGGCCATTCTCGACGCCGCTTTCGCACCGGCCGTAAGCTCCGGGATGCCGAGCGCGCGCAAGAGGTCGCTCACCTCCTGCCGGGCGTGCCGGCGGCTCGCGTTGGGCCGGTCGTCCGGCGGCGGCACCGGCGAATCGAGCAGCGTCAGGCCGTTGTAGAAGAGCTCGCGGAAGACGACGCGCTCGCTGAAGCCGGGTTCGAGACGGAAGTTCATGCGCTTGGCAAGCTGTCGCAACAGCCCGGTCATTTCGCGGTTGTTCCGGGTGTCGAGCTGCCCCAGGCGGTTGCGCATGACGATCCAGTCGAGCGGCGCCCGGCCGCTCGAGACCCGGTGTTCGTTCTGTTGCCAGACCATCTTGCAGTAGGAGCTCGGTTCCAGGACCTCGCGGCGATCACGGTCGATCTGCGCCAGCACGTCGATATCGAGAAAGCTGTCGTTGAGCGGGGTGATCAGGATATCGGCTTCGGCGTGGCCGAGGCGGCAGAGGTGGGCGGTGTTCGCCGGCGTGTCGATCACCACGTATTTGCAACCGGTCATCCCGGAAAACGCCGCGTTCAAGCGCGCTTTTTCGATTCGCATCGCGTCTTCGCGGTCGCTTGCGTCAGAGGGCTCGACGCAGCGGTGCAGCGGCATGACGATGTCCCGGCGGGTCCTCTTGGCAAAGGCGCCGCGGTTTGCGACATAGCGCGTGAGCGTGCCCTGGCGGCCATCGAGGTCGATGCTGCCGACCCTGTGCCCGAGCTTGAGCAAGGCCACCGCGAGATGCATGGCGGTGGTCGACTTGCCCGTGCCGCCCTTCTGGTTTCCCAGGACGATGACCGAGGGGCGCGGCGCCTTGGGATCGCTCGCACGGACCGCCGGCGCGGCGAGGTCGGGCGCGGGCAGGCCCAGGGCCGCGGATATCTTCTCGATCCGCTCGATTTCCCGCCCCGAGACCTGGCCATCGGCCCGGGCCACGGCGGCGCTGATGCGGATCAAGAGTTTTGCGCTTTCCCGGTCGTCCGCGATCGCGGAAATCGCCCTCAAGGCCTTGGCCCAGCCGCGTTCGGGCCCGGTGCGGATCTCCTCGACGAAGTCATCGAAGAGGTCGACCGCCGTGTGCACGTCGAAGACCTTGAGCGCGTCGATCGTGTCCAGGGCCTCGTCGAGCGCATGGCGCTTGGCGAGAGAGACCTCCCCCTTGGCGCCAGCCGCCAAGGCCGCGCTGGCCATCGCGGCTACCAGGAAGGGTTTGTTGCGCGCGCGCTCCGCTCCGCTAAGGAAGGGGTCTGTCAGTTTGCTGAGCAGGCTCACGAAATCCGCCCCCCGCAACGCCCCGGAACTGAACCGCCTCGGGACCGGACGCCTCGCGTCGCGCGGCGCGCCATCCCGAAACCGGCAAGACGTTCCCCGGTCAGATGACGTGCGGCTTCGATATTAACGTGGTTCGCCTGCCGTTGGGCAGAAAAATCCGCGCCGCACAAGGGACCACGGCCGCGGCGGTCCTGCGCCTAACGATCGTTGCGCTCGATGCGGCGCCGTGTCCCGGTGTCGTCCCCACCCTGCTCCAGGCTTCGCCCGAGGGCTCTCAAGATTCGCGCGATAAGGCCGCCGGCCTCCGCCCCGGCGAGCGCGACACCGCCGCCGGGAAGCGGACGCGGCGGCACGCCTTCGAGCGCCCGGATCATGACGCGCCGCCACAGCCGGGCCGGAAGCGATCCGCCGGTCACCCTGTCCATCGGCGCGCCGTCGTCGTTGCCGAGCCAGACACCGGTCACCAGATCGGCGGTGAAGCCGATGAACCAGGCATCGCGGAACTCCTGGCTGGTCCCGGTCTTACCCGCGGCCGGCCGGTCCGGCTTGGCCGCTTTGCCGCTGCCCCAGGCAACCACGGCGGTCAGCAGGTTGGTCATCTCGTCCACCACGCGCGGCGCCACCAGCCGGCCGGGCCCGCCGCCCGCGCGCCGATAGAGCAGCTCGCCTCCGGGGCCGCGGATTTCCTCGACGCCGTAGGGCCAGACGCCGTGGCCCCGGTTGGCGAAGACGGCATAGGCCCCGGTCAGGTCCAAAAGCGTCACCTCCGAGGCGCCGAGGGCGATGCTGGGACCTGCCTTCAGCTCGGAGGTAATCCCCAGGCGCCGCGCGGCGGTGGCGACTTTGCCGCGGCCGACCCGCTCCGAGATCCGCACCGCGGCCGAGTTGAGCGAACGGGCGAAGGCCTCGCGCAGGGTCACCGCGCCGTAATAGCGCGCGCCGTAGTTCTTGGGCTTCCAGCCGTCGACCGCGACCGGCGCGTCGGTGACCCGGTCATCGGGTGAGATGCCCTGTTCCAGACCGGCCAGGAAAACGAACGTCTTGAAGGCCGAACCCGGTTGCCGCAAGGCCTGGGTCGCACGGTTGAACTGGCTGGCGGCGTAATTGCGGCCGCCCACCATGGCGCGCACCGCGCCGGCCGAATCGAGCACGACGACGGCGGCTTGCGAGACGTTCCGCCTGCGCCCGACGCCGGCGAGCAGGTCGGCAACCTCCTCCTCGGCGACGCGCTGGTGGTAGGCATTGAGCGTGGTGACCACGGTCAGATCCCGGTCGATTCCGCCGACGAAATCGGGCACCTGAGCCAGAATCCAGTCGGCGAAATAGCGCGCCTGGGGCCCGGCCCTCGCCCGGCCGCTGGTCTTTCGTTCAAGCGCGTCCTTGGCGCGCGGCGGGGAAACGAAGCCGGCCTCCGTCATGGACTTGAGGACCAGGGCCGTGCGCCGATCAGCCAGGCCGGCATGATTGACCGGATTGTAGCGCGACGGCGCCTTGAGCAGGCCGGCGAGCTGCGCCGCCTCGTAGAGGTTCACCCGGGTCGCCGGCTTGCCGAAGTAGTGCCGCGCCGCGGCATCGACGCCATAGGTGCCCGCGCCGAGATAGACCCGGTTCAAATAGAGGCTCAAGATCTGATCCTTGCTGAACGTCCGTTCGAGCCAAAGGGCGAGCAGCATCTCCTGAACCTTGCGTTTGAGCGTGCGCTCCGGGCTCAAGAACAGGTTCTTGGCGAGCTGCTGGGTGATGGTCGACCCGCCCTGCACGATGCGCCCGGCGCGCAGGTTGGCCAAACCCGCACGCGCCAGGCCCCAGGGATCGATGCCGGCATGCTCGTAGAAGCGCCGGTCCTCGACGGCCAGCACCGCGTGCGGGAGATGGGGCGGCAAATCCTCCAGGCGGACGGTTTCGCCGTAGGCGTCGCCGTAGGAGGCGAGCAAGGTGCCGTCGGCGGTCATCAAGCGGATGCTCGGCCGCCGGGTCATCTGTTCGATCTTGCCGATCTCCGGCAGGTCGTAGGCGTACCAGGCGACGAGCGCCCCGAAGGCGAGCCCGGCCCAGATCGCGCCGACGCCGCCCCAGACCAGAAGGCGCATCGGCCAGCCCCTGGCGCGGCGCGCCCCGCGCTTGGCTTTCCGGCGCCTGGTCTTGTCGCGCCCCGTCTTGTCGCGCCCCGTCTTGTCGCGTGCCGTCTTGTCGCGCGCCGTGTTCCGGCGCGGGCTCTCTCCGGATTTGAACAACATCCCGCAATGTTTAGGTGATTCGATCCGTCGGCGCTACAGATCTGGCGGCCGGCGCACGCCGCATGGCGGCCGCATCCGGCCGCCGCGGGCCGGCCGAAGCGCACCGGCGCGGCGGAACCGCTTCGGTCGCCGTCGGAAAAAACGGGCAACCGAGGGAACAGTCATACGCTTGCGTGGACAAATAAGCCTGTCCGCGTTTTTCGGTATTCCCCGAATCGATCGGGCCAATCCGGCTATCAGATATCCAGGTTCGTCACCTCGAGCGCGCGGGATTGGATGAACTCGCGGCGCGGTTCGACGCTGTCGCCCATGAGTTGGGAGAAGATGCCCGCCGCCTCCTCTTTGCGGGCGACCTTGACCTTCAAGAGCGCCCGCGCGTTGGGATCGAGCGTGGTCTCCCAGAGCTGGTCCGGGTTCATCTCGCCCAGGCCCTTGTAGCGGGAGATGCCCACCCCCTTGCGACCGATCTCGAAGACCGCCTCGGCGAGCGCGGTCGGCCCGGTGATCTGGTAGTCCTTGTCCTTGCCGTTGAGGCTGGCGTGGCGCTGGTAGGTCTCCTGCAGTTCGGGCGTCATCTCGTCGAGCCGCCGGGCTTCGATGGAGCGCAGCAGCGGCCCGTCGATCACGCGCCGTTCGGTCACGCCGCGCAGGGTGCGGGTGAAGGCAAGGCCGCCGTCCGGCTCCGCTTCGCCCTGCCAGCCGCGCTCGATCTCGGGCGCCAGCGCATCGAGCCGATTCGCGATGTACCGCGCCGCCTGTTCGGCGCGCTGGGTGTTGGAAATGATGTCCGGGTTGAGCGCCCCCGCGATCAGGGTCTGCTCGACGATGGATATGCTGGAGACCTTGCGCACCAAGGGCTCCATCAGGTGCTTGGCCTGCACCGCTTGCTCGACCATGGCCCTCAGGTGGGCGCCGGCGATCTGGCTGCCGTCGGCGAGCACGAGCACGCTGTCCTTGACGCCGCTGTCGATCAGATAGGCCTCGAGTTCCCGGTCGTCCTTGAGATAACGCAGCGATTCGCCCTTCTTGGCGCGATAGAGCGGCGGCTGCGCGATATAGAGATGGCCCTGCTCGACGATCTCCGCCATCTGCCGGAAGAAGAAGGTGAGCAGCAGGGTGCGGATGTGGCTGCCGTCCACGTCCGCATCGGTCATGATGATGATCTTGTGGTAGCGCAGCTTGCCGATGTTGAACTCGTCGTGCCCGATTCCGGTGCCCAGCGCGGTGATCAGGGTGCCGATCTCGGCGGAGCTCAGCATCTTGTCGAAGCGGGCGCGCTCCACGTTCAGGATCTTGCCCTTCAAGGGCAAGATCGCCTGGAAACGCCGGTCGCGGCCCTGTTTGGCCGAACCCCCGGCCGAATCGCCCTCGACGATGAAAATTTCGGAGCGCGCCGGATCGCGCTCCTGGCAGTCGGCCAGCTTGCCCGGCAGCGAAGCCATGTCCAGGGCCCCCTTGCGCCGGGTCAGTTCGCGGGCCTTGCGGGCCGCCTCGCGGGCGGCCGCGGCCTCGACCACCTTGGAGACGATGCGCCGGGCCTCGGCCGGGTGCTCCTCGA
>JBHIDD010000064.1:0-11136 GCA_046759925.1 Kiloniellaceae bacterium | reverse complement strand
CTGACGCTCAAGGGCATCTACGGACGGGAGATGTTCGAGACCTGGTACAAGATGACGACGATGCTGCAGAGCGGCCTCGACATCGCGCCCGTGATCACCCACGTCTTCCCGATCGCGGACTTCCGCGAGGGCTTCGAGGTCATGCGCTCCGGGCGCTCCGGGAAAGTGATTTTGGATTGGAATTGATCTTTGGGGGCCGCGGCCGCGGCGTCGCGGGCGCTCATGCCCGCTGCCGGTCGCCGTTCCCGGGAGGCCGAAGGTCGCGGCCGAACACGGCCAGCGCGGCGCGCAGGTCGGGCAGGGCGCGCTCGACCGCGGCCTCGCCCTCGGCGATGATCTCGTCCGCGCGGTCGAACTCGAACAGGCCGACGTGCCCCAGCCGCGGTGCGATATGGACGTCGGGCGGTTCCCCGGCAAGGCGCGAGCGGGTGATCCGGTCCTGGACGATGCTCAAGGACGAGATCAGGATGCCGAACATGCTGGGAGCGCTGGCCTCGCGCCGGAACATCCGGCGGGTGAGCGAGCCGAGCTTGGAGCTATGGTTGGATCCCTTGCCCTTGTCGATCTCGTTCAGCAGGTCGAAGCCGGCGACGCTGGGAACCGCCGAATCCGCGGCGCGTTCCTTGCCGATGATGTCGGCGTTCAGGTTGACCGCGATGGTCATCTGCACCCCCGTCGCCTGGCAAGCCGAGACCGGGACCGGGTTGACCAACGCCCCGTCGACCAGCCGTCGTCCGTTGACCTTCACGGGCTCGAAAATACCGGGCAGGGAGAACGAGGAGCGCATGGCCTCCACCAGCCGGCCCTTGCGCAGCCAGACCTCGTGGCCGGTGACCAGATCGGTGGCGATGGCGATAAAGGGGGTCGGCAGGTCCTCGATCCGGATGTCCCCCATGTGCCGCTCCAACCCGTCGACCAAATGGCGACCGCCGATCATGCCGCCGCTGCGCACCCGGAAGTCGAGATAGGAGAGCATGCGCACCTTGTTGAGCCCGCGGGCCCAGGCCTCGAGGGTTTCCGCGTGACCGGCGAGGTAGGTCCCGCCGACCACCGCGCCGATCGAGGTCCCGGCGACGACATCCGGCTTGACGCCATAGCGCTCCAACGCGCGCAGGACGCCGAGATGCGCCCAGCCGCGGGCGATTCCGCTGCCCAGTGCAAGACCGATCTTGGGGCGCCATTCAGGTCGCGGCGTTCCGGCCATGATAAATTCTCATCCTTGTCGCATTAAGAAACCGTAACCCAAGTTTCATGCCGGGGCCTTCCGGGTGAGCGCCGGGATCGTCCGGGCGGTGTCGCCGGGCCCGGCGCGGCGACGGCGGTTCCGGGCCCCGGAACGCCGCAGGCCATATCTTCCCCCGGCCCGGGGATTTGTCATCCAGCTTTTTTCCGTTTGAATATAGCGGGCGGATTTGGCCTCATGTCACGGGAGCTTAGGCGGGACCGATGCGCAACCTCGAACATCCGGGCCGTTCCCCGGTACATGCGACCGGCGCCATGGCGGCCACCTCGAACCCGCTTGCCACCTCGACCGCGCTCAACGTCCTGCAGGACGGCGGCAACGCGGTCGATGCGGCGGTGGCCGCGTGTGCCGTGCAATGCGTGGTCGAGCCGCAGTCGACCGGGATCGGCGGCGACTGTTTCGTCCTGCTTGCCCCCGGCGGCGGGGAGTTGGTCGCCTTCAACGGCTCGGGGCCGGCCCCGGCGGCGGCGACGGCGGCATGGTACCGCGACCACGGCATCGAGGTGATCGCGCGCCACTCGCCCCACTCGGTGACCGTCCCCGGGGCGGTCGATGCCTGGTGGCAGCTCTTGCGGGATTACGGATCGCGCGACCTGGGCGCCTTGCTCCGGCCGGCGATCGGGTTCGCCCGCGAGGGTTATCCGATCCATTCCCGGGTCGCCTTCGACTGGGCCCTGGCAGCCGAGCTGCTGCGGCAAGACCCCACCGCGGCGCGAATCTTCCTGCCCGACGGCCGGGCGCCGCGGGCCGGCGCCTTGCACCGCCAGCCGGACCTGGCCGCAACCCTGGAACGAATCGCCGAGCACGGCCGCGACGGCTTCTATTCCGGCCCGGTGGCGGAGGATATCGTCGCCTATCTGCAAAGCCTCGGCGGGCTGCACAGCCTCGAGGACTTCGCGGGCGTGTCCGGCGAGTACGTCACCCCGATCAAGACGGCCTACCGCGACTACGAGGTCTATGAATGCCCGCCCAACGGCCAGGGCATCATCGCGCTCGAGATGCTGAACATCCTCTCCGGGTTGCTCACCGGCATGGCGGACCCGCTCTCGGCCGAGCGGCTGCATTTCGAGATCGAGGCGGCGCGCCTGAGCTACCGAGACCGGGACGATCTGATCGGCGATCCGAGGCAAGCCGAGGTGCCGGTGGCGCTATTGCTGTCCGCGGCCCACGCCGCGAAACGGCGCGCGGCGATCCAGCCGGCGCGCGCCATGGCCGCGCCGCCGCCAAGCCAAGTGCCGGCCCATGCCGATACCGTCTATCTCTGCGTGGTGGACCGGGAGCGCACGGCGGTCAGCTTCATCAATTCGCTGTTCAATTCCTTCGGCAGCGGCCTGGTCAGTCCGAGGACGGGGGTGACCCTGCAGAACCGGGGCGAATGTTTCGTCACCGGCCCGGACCACCCCAATTGCATCGCCCCGCGCAAGCGGCCCTTGCACACCCTCATGCCCGGCATGCTGGTGCAGGACGGCCGCGCGGTCATGCCCTTCGGCGTCACGGGCGGGCATTACCAGGCCATCGGCCACGCCCACTTCCTGACCAATGTCCTCGATTTCGGTCTTGATCTGCAGGAGGCGATCGACCTGCCGCGCGTCTTTCCGCTGCCGGGTGGCCCGGTCGAGGTCGAGAGCGGCGTCCCGCGGGACAGCGTCGACGGGCTCAGGAAGCTGGGTCATCGGATCGCCCGGCCGGCCAAGCCGGTCGGCGGCGGGCAGGCGATCCGGATCGACTGGCAGAGCGGCGTGCTCACCGGCGCGTCGGAGTCGCGCAAGGACGGCTGTGCGCTCGGCTACTGATCGGCGACCGGGACGACCGGCCGGAACGCGCGGTCCGGGTGCGGGCCGGGGATTTCCCACGTGTCATCGCACGATCCCCGGCCCCGGCGAAGGTCCCATGACATGACGGAGCGTTTCGCGTGACGGAGCTTCGGCAGCCCACTCTCCGCGTCGGCCTCGGCGGTTTCGGCACCATCGGATCGGCGGTCGCCCGCCGCCTGGACGAAGGGCTCCCCGGCCTCGAGCTTGCCGCGGTTTCGGCCCGCAACCGCGAGGCGGCCGCCCGCAGGCTCGAGCGGTTCCGGCGGCCGGTTCCCATAGTGCCCCTGGGCGCGCTGGCCGAGCGGGCCGAGGTGGTCGTCGAATGCGCCCCGGCCGCGGTCTTCGCCGCGGTCGCCGAGCCGGCGGTCGCGGCCGGGCGCACGCTGGTCACGGTGAGCTGCGGGGCGCTGCTCGACCATCCCGGCCTGGTCGAGCGCGCCCGCGAGACCGGGGCAAGGATCATCGTGCCGAGCGGGGCGCTGCTGGGCCTCGATGCCGTGCGCGCGGCGGCCGAGGGGACCATCCAATCGGTCCGCATGGTGACCCGCAAGCCGCCGGGCGCGCTCCTCGGCGCGCCGTACCTCGAGGCCGAGGGCATCGATCTTGCCGGCCTTTCCGAACCTTTGCGGGTCTTCGAGGGCACGGCGCGCGAGGGGGCGCGGGGATTCCCCGCCAACGTCAACGTCGCGGCCGCGCTCAGCCTTGCCGGACTCGGCCCCGACGAGACCCGGCTCGAAATCTGGGCAGATCCCGCGGTTTCCCGCAACAGCCACCGGATCGTCGTCGAGGCGGACAGCGCGCGCTTCGAGCTGAGCATCGAGAACGTGCCGTGCGAAGAGAACCCCAGGACCGGCAAGATCACCGCATTGAGCGTGATCGCGGCGCTCAAGGCCCTGACCGCGCCGCTCAGGGTCGGCACGTGACGGTGCCTCGCGTGGCCCTGAGGGTCCCGCGTGCCACAGTCGGGCTTTGCAGACGAGGCCGATCGCCGGTGACCTCGATTCCGGGCTTGCCGACACGAGCGCCCCGCAACGGCCGCAAGCGGACCACCCAAACCCGCGGGCCGGATCCCGGCACCGCCGTCAGTTGCGGAATGGCGGACAAGACGGGTGCACGAGGCCGGCAAAGTGGGATAAAATAACCCAGTTCCCGGAACCGCGCCGCGAACCCGAAGGACGCGGACCAAGTGAAGCAAGAGATAAGGGGATGTGCGCTGCACGGGCAACGACGCGACGCCATCCTGCCGTGAACCTTGGGAGGTTTGGCCGATTCGGAATCTTAGGCTACTTTAGAGCGCGTATGACGATGAGGCGCCTTTCGGGGCGGATCGCCGCCGCCGAGCCTGGGCGCCTCCGGGACGGACATACGTCGCACCAAACAGGGAGGATCATCATGAGAAAAGGCTTCATAGCATCGCTTCTGGCCGGGGCCGCCGTCGTGGGCGCCTTGGCCGCAACGCCGCTCGGCCCGGCGAAAGCGGCCGAGCTGCCGTGCAGCACGGCGAAACTGATCGTACCCTGGTCGCCAGGCGGCGGCACGGATGTCGTTTTCCGGATCATTGCGGAGGCGGCGAACAAGGCCGGCGCAGAACCTCAGCTTCAGGTCGTCAACATCTCCGGCCAGGGCGGCAACAAGGGCGCCAAGGAGGCGGTCAAGGCCAAACCCGACGGCTGCACCCTGTTCGCCATCCACCAGAGCGCGATGACGAGTTACTTCACCGGCCGGGTGGATTTTTCCTTCGAGGCGTTCGAGCCGGTCGCACTACTCACGCGGACCCCGCCCATCATCGGCGCCCACCCCGATGTGCCGTTCAACAACGTCAAAGACCTTGTGGCGGCGGCCAAGGCGAGTCCGGGCACGATTCTCACCGGCGCCACGCTCGGCTCGACCAGCCATTTCTGGTCCCTGCTGCTCGAGGACGCCGCGGATATCAAGCTCAAGTACGTCCCCTACGATGGTACCCGCCAGCGCATGACCGCGCTGCTCGCCAAAAACATCGACCTGGGGGAGATCAACCTGGCGGCGACCGTGAAATACATCGAGAACAATGACCTGAAGGCGCTCGGCATCTTTACCCCGGAGCGCGAACCGCAGATTCCCGACGTGCCGACCCTTAAGGAGCAGGGGATCGACCTGGTCGGCGGCACCGACCGCGGCATCGTCGCGCCCAAGGGCACGCCGAAAGCGGTCGTCGCGCAGTGGGGAGAGGTGCTGCAAAAGGCGGTGCAGGATCCACAGGTGGTTGCGTCGCTGGCCAAAAAGGGGACCTCGATCATTTACAAGGCCGGTGACGAGTACCGGAAGTACATCGACGAGACCTTTGCGAAATGGAAGGAGGTCGCCCAGAAGGTGGGCGTCTACAAGCGAACCGACTGAGGTAGCGCAAGACGTGGCCGGCCTCCTCCCGCGCGCGGGAGGAGGCTTGCTGCGCTTGCCTTCAGGGAATTTCGACGATTTACCGTGAGACGCATCAATAGAGACACCATCGTCGCCATCTGTCTCCTGCTCATGTGCGGCGCCTTCTATGGGGCGTCGTTTCAAATTCGGGACATGGGTTACGAGAGCCTCGGCTCCGAGGCCTGGCCGCGGATCATTCTTATCGTTCTGACGGCCTTGAGCCTGTTGTATCTCGTCCGCTCCCTGGGCAAGCCTCCGGAGCCAAGCGCAGAGTCAAGTCGGGCCGGCGCCAAGGGTTTAGCAGGCTTCAAGGCTTGGTACGCAACGTACCGCAACGCAATCGCATGTTTCGTTGCGTTCGCGCTCTTCCTGATTACGCTTCCCTATCTCGGCATGCTGATCGGCGGGGTTCTCTTCGTTTTCGTCACGTTGACCCTGCTTGGGGGGTGGGATGTGAAGAGCCTCGTCACCCACGGCGCCATCGCTGTTCTCGCGGTGGGTGCGATGTGGTCGGTCTTCACCTTCGCCCTCCGGGTCATCCTGCCCGGAGGAGAAATCTTCCCCGCCTTCTGAGGGCCTTGCCGCGCCGTGATCGTTGAAAACGTCATCGCCGCCTTCGGTGCGGTGTTCGAGATTCAGACCCTGGCGCTGATGGTCCTGGGCGTCGCAGCCGGGCTTATCGCGGGTGCGATCCCCGGGTTCACCATCACCATGGCGGTGGTGCTGACCCTGCCGTTCACATTCGGCATGCCCCCCGTCCAGGGGCTCGCCACCATGATCGGGGTCTTCGTCGGGGGGCTTTCCGGGGGGCTCATGGCCGGCATCCTCACCGGCATTCCCGGGACCCCGTCGTCGGTCGCCACGACCTTCGACGGCTTTCCCATGGCGCGCAAGGGCCTGCCGGGATTGGCGCTGGGCATCGGCGTGTGGTCGTCGTTTTGCGGCGGGACGATCAGCGCGATCCTGCTCATGACCCTGGCACCGCAGCTTGCCAGGATCGGCCTCGAGTTCGGCCCGTGGGATTACTTCTGCCTGGTGCTGTTCGCGCTCACGATCTGCGCCAGCCTCGCCGGCAAGACCCTCCTCAAGGGATTGATTGCGGGCGCGCTCGGCGTGTTCGTGGCGACGATCGGCGAGGATGACATCAACGGGGTGGCGCGGTTCGATTTCGGCATCGACGCCCTGCGGCAGGGGTTCGCATTCCTGCCGGTCCTCGTCGGTCTCTTCGCCTTCAGCCAGCTCTTGAGCGACGTTCAAGACAGGGCGAAGGCGCGCCAGCCCTTGATGCCCAAGGGCGCGAAGGCGGTGAAGGTGGAGCACCGCCAGGCGATCCGCGAGGTCGCGCGCCGGTGGATGGTCGTCCTGCGCTCGTCGCTCATCGGTGTCTTTACCGGCATCCTGCCTGGCGCGGGCGGCTCGGTCGCCAACATCCTGGCCTACGACCAAGCCAAGAAAGCGTCGAAATACCCGGAGAAATTCGGCACCGGCATCGCGGACGGCATCGTTGCGCCCGAATCGTCGAACAACGCGACCGAGGGCGGCGCGCTCATCACCATGATGGCGCTCGGCATACCGGGCGACGTGGTCACCGCCATCATGCTCGGCGCCCTGCTCATCCACGACGTCGTGCCGAGCCCGTCGTTCATCGGCGACGAGCCGGTGCTGGCGTACTCCATCTTCCTCGCCTTCTTCTTCGCCAATTTCATCATGTTGGGCCTGCAGGCCGTGTGCCTGCGCGTCTTCGTGCTGGTGACGCGGTTGCGCATGTACGTTCTCACCGGGGTGATCCTCGCCTACTGCGCCATCGGCATCTTCGCGCTCAACAACATAGAGTTCGACCTTTGGACCCTGTTCATCTTCGGCATCATCGGTTTCACCATGAGAACCCTGGGATTCCCGCTGGCGCCGATGATACTTGGCGTGGTGCTGGGCCACATCGCCGAGCTGAACCTGTCGCGGGCGATTGCCTCGAGCGACGATCTGACGCTCTTCTTCACCCGGCCGTGGTCGATGTTCTTCCTGATCCTGGGCGCCTTTTCGATGTTCTTCCCGTTGTATCAACGGGACCGCGGGAGAGCGAAATGGACGCTGTTCTACCCGGCGCTCATGGCCTTCGCGCTGTCGCTGCCGCTCTTTCTGATGGGCGGCACCGTGCGGCCGATCCTCGGGGCAACACTCGTCGCATTGGGCGCGTTCTTCCTGCGGCGTCACGCCCGCAAGGGTTGGCGGTTGGAACCCGGCGAGCCTCGCGAGGTGGAGCTCAAGGACGCCTGACCGCCACACCGCCCGGGCGCGTGCCCTGGTCCGGTGCCGGTCATGTTCGGGCCGGCCGGCGGGGTTCTACCCACGAGCTGTTTCAAGGACGAGTGATATGCGCGAATACCGAATCGCCGCGATCCCGGGGGACGGCATCGGCGCCGAGGTCGTCGCCGCGGGATTGCAGGTCCTCGAGGCGCTGGAGGGGCGGGACCCCAAGCTGAGGTTCCGCATCGAGACATTTCCCTGGGGCTCGGACCATTACCGCCGGCACGGCCGCATGATCGCCGAAGGCGCGCTCGAGACCTTGAAGGGCTTCGACGCCATCTACTTCGGCGCGGTGGGCGATCCGCAAGTGCCGGACCATGTCACGCTCTGGGGCCTGCGCCTGGCCATCTGCCAGGGCCTCGACCTCTACGCCAACGTGCGCCCGGCGCGCCTCCTGCCGGGGGTGAAAAGCCCGCTTGCCGGTGTTTCCCCGGGCGATCTCGACTGGATCGTGGTGCGCGAGAACACGGAAGGCGAGTACGCCGGTGCCGGCGGCCGGGTGCACCGCGGCCGGCCCGGGGAGGTCGCGGTCGAGACCGCGGTCTTCACCCGCGGGAGCGTCGAGCGGATCATGCGCTTCGCCTTCGGGCTGGCGCGCACGCGGGCGCGGAAGCGCCTGACCTGCGTCACCAAGTCGAACGCCCAGCGCCACGGCATGGTGCTGTGGGACGAGGTCTTCGCGGAAGCGGCCGGCGCCTATCCGGAGGTGGCGACCGACAGGATGCTGGTCGATGCCATGACCGCCCGGATGGTCCTCAAGCCAAAGAGCCTGGACGTGATCGTGGCGACCAATCTGCACGCCGACATCCTGAGCGACCTGGCCGCGGCGCTGACCGGCGGCCTGGGGCTTGCGGCCACCGCGAACCTCGACCCGGAGGGCAAGTATCCTTCCATGTTCGAACCGATCCACGGCGCCGGCTTCGACATCGCCGGCCGGGGCATCGCCAACCCCATCGGTGCCTTCCGGAGCGCGGCGATGATGCTGGAGCACCTGGGCGAGGCCGACGCGGCGGCCGGCCTCGCGTCCGCGCTCGATTCGGCGCTTGCCTCGGGCGTGGCCAGGACCCCGGATCTGGGCGGCCGGGCGACCACGGCGCAGGTGACCGAGAGGGTCTGCGCGGCGCTCAAGGGCGCGAACCTTTGAGGCGTATACTCATAAAGTTCGGCTTGGTTGGGCTTTGGCCGGCGCCCCCGGTGTCTGCGAAGTGGCCAGAACCGGCCTTGCCAACAATCTCCGAGAGTTCAAGACTACGCTATGCGTCCAAGGACCCAATACGCGAAATGCGGCGATCTCAACATCGCCTATCAGGTGACGGGCGAAGGGCCGTTTGACCTCGTTTACGTACCAGGGTGGGTCTCCAACTTGGACTATGCATGGGAGTATCCAGGCTATGCGCGTGTGTTCGAGCGCTTGGGTTCCTTCGCGCGATTGATCCGCTTCGATAAGCGGGGCACCGGGCTTTCGGACCGGGAGGTCGGCTTTCCGACCCTGGAACAGCGCATGGAGGACGTGCGGGCCGTCATGGATGCCGTGGACTCGGAGCGCGCGGCGCTTCTCGGCACGTCCGAAGGCGGAAATATGAGCACCCTCTTCGCGGCAACCTACCCCGAGCGGACAGTGGCGTTAATCCTCTACGGCTGCTTCGCTAAGGGCCTTTGGGCACCGGACTATCCTTGGGCTGCTACGCGCGAAGAGCTCGACAGCGAACTGGCCGCCATCGCCCGGGATTGGGGTGGACCTTTCGATTTACAGAATGGTGCGCCTAGTCTGGCTCAGGACGAGATCGCCAAGGCGTGGTCTGCCGCCTACCTGCGCTATTCTGCCAGCCCAAAGGCGGCGATTTCCATCTGGGATTGGAATGCGGAGATCGACGTTCGAAGCATTCTACCTGCCATCCATGTGCCAACGCTTGTCCTGCACCGACGGGATGACCGATGGCAGAAGGTCGAAGAAGGACGCTATCTCGCTGAGCACATACCTGGTGCCAAGTTCGTTGAACTACCTGGCGAAGACCATCTCATCTGGGCTGGTGATCCGACGCAACTCCTCGACGAGATTGAGGAGTTTCTGACTGGAGTTCGCCCGCCACCGCCCTCCGAGCGAGTTCTTCTTACAGTTCTGTTCACCGATATCGCCGGTTCCACCTCAGTTGCGACTGAGGTGGGCGATCATCGCTGGAAGGAATTGCTTCAACGCCATGATGACGAAGTCCGGAAGGAGTTGCGCCGTCACAAGGGCACGGAGGTCAACACAACGGGTGATGGCTTTCTGGCGGCTTTCGAGGGTCCAACCAGGGCCATTCAGTGCGCAACCGCGATACAGCATCGCATGGCCGGAATTGGTCTCAATATCCGCGCCGGCGTGCACACAGGGGAATGCGAAAGGCGTGGCCAGGATTTGAGTGGCATCGCGGTGCACCTCGCCGCGCGGCTTCTCGACCACGCGCAGCCAGGCGAAGTCGTCGTCTCGCGGACTGTGAAGGATCTCGTTGTCGGCTCCGAAATCACATTCGAGGAGCGTGGGGAAGGCACGCTGCGAGATGTCCCCGGAACCTGGCAACTCTTCTCGGTTAAGTCTGCCCCCATCTGAGGCACGGAACACCCGATGTCTCCGTAGGGTCAACTAGCACGCATCGGCGGGCTGAGCGCTAGATTCAACGCCAACGCTCCTTACGAGCACTACCCTGGTCAAACACCGCCGCGCGCATATCCCTGCGCGGTTGCAAATGCCGCCCCTATGAAGTTTTCTTGCATCCTGAGAAACTTGATCCAAACCCCGCGCGCGGGCGCGGCCGGGGGACGTACTTAGTGTCAAAGAGACAGGGAGGAAAGGGGGCAATGGCTCGAGATCTGGCCAAGATCGCCAAGGAAAAGAAGATCAAGTATTTTTTGATCAGTTTCGTCGACCTTTACGGCGTGCTGCGCGCCAAGCTGGTCCCGGCGCGCGCGATCGCCGACATGCAGCGGGACGGCGCGGGCTTCGCCGGATTCGCCGCCTGGTTGGACATGACCCCGGCGGACCCGGACATGTTCGCCATTCCGGATCCGGACAGCCTGATCCGGCTTCCCTGGAAGCCCGAGGTCGGCTGGCTGGCGGCGGATCTTTGGATGCACGGCAAGGCGGTCGAGGCCTCGCCGCGCATCGTGCTCAAGCGGCAGATCGAAAAGGCCGCCAAGAAGGGCTACCGGATGAAGTCCGGCGTCGAATGCGAGTACTTCCTGATCAGCGCCGACGGAACCGCGATTTCCGACGCGCGGGACATCCAGGAAAAGCCCTGCTACGACCAGGCCGCGCTGATGCGCCGTTACGACGTGATCAGCGAGATCTGCGACGGCATGATCGACATGGGCTGGGGACCCTACCAGAACGACCACGAG
>JBHIDD010000063.1:0-11146 GCA_046759925.1 Kiloniellaceae bacterium | reverse complement strand
GGCCAAACTCCGTGAATCTGCGCTATGACTTTGGTTTTCCTGATATATTCGGAAACGGCGACGGCGTGTTTCCGGCTGTCCGTGCGACGACGCGTTCTCGAAGAAACGATGCTTTCGGTCCGACATGGGGTGATCCGGAGGTCATGAACACGGTGTCGTCGATCCGCTCCAAACAGGCCGGGATGGCGAGCCGCGGAGCCGTCAGGCGAGTTGCCAGCGCTCGCGCCACTCGTCGGTCACGTAGTTGACGATGAGCCCCCGGCGCACGCCCCGGATCGGACGCTTGATGAAGCCGTGCCAAGTGTCCTTGCCGGGAATGAAGATCAAGCCGTGGTTGGGCTTGAATGGCGCCGTCTTCACGTGGTTCAGCTCCTGATCGAAGATGTCCGTCCCCGCGTCCGCCAGTTCCGGCTCCTGCGACAGATAGATCAGCATGGTGAACAGCTTCTCGCGGATGTCCGTGTGCGGCTCCAGCCAGAACCCCTCGGTGTCCTGGATGTATTCGATCCGAAGGCTTCCTTTCGACAGGTCGATGTCGCAGGTCTCCTCGAGCTTGTGGATGGTGCGCCCCTCCTTGAAGGTGTCGGCCACCTCGCGGCAGACATCGAACCGGGCACAGGCTTCCGGGTTGAAGTAATACCGGGTGTCGTTGTTGCATTCCCGGGTCCCTTCGTAATGGGTGATATCCGGCGGCTCGACCGGCAGGTTCAGGATCCCCGCGCAGGTCTCCTCGGTCAGCACGTCCGCCAGCAGCCAGTGCCGATAGGGCTGCGTCTCGGCCTGCGCTTTGTCGAGGCAGTTCAGAAAGGTTTCGGTATTCGGGTTCATGCTGCATCCCTCTGCGGCTTCGTGTTTGGAGGCTCGGATCGGGCGAAAACCAAATAGCGCCTCATCGTCGCCGACGCGCGATCGCGCACCATCTCGCGCGCCGTGGCGGCTGCATCGGTGATCGGTTGGAGACCGACCGCGGATCTCCTCGCCGCCCTTGCTCGGGCGCGCCCCGGGCATCGCGACGGCAATCAAATTAGACCGCCGCGGGACAAGGGCATTGATTTGTGTCAATCCGGGCATCCTTTACCTCGATCCCGGAAGGGTCTCGGAGCGACTTGGCGATTTGTCAGCAATGGTGTTGAGCGGAAATTTCGGCCTCGATGAGGAGGCCGCGCATGAAGCGCCATCCCGGCGGTTCGACGGTGTGAAACGGTCGGCCGGATCGGACCGACCAGGGCCATCGCGTTGCCCGCGCCGGTGCTCCGGCGCATCGTGCCGGTGTCCGCTGCGCTCTTCAGGGCGCACGCCTTTCTTGGTGCCCGTCGCGACAGCTGCAAGCCACGTCGTATCGGCTCCCCGATATGGGCCGGACGTTCTCCGCTGCGGGCTTTGCCACGCACGCGGCCATGTACGGCAACATTTCCCGGCCGGTCAGGTCGCCGGCGGCGTAGCGGCGGGGCCTGGGCCTCGACGAGGCGTGGGCCCACCGGGTGATTGAGCAGGACGCCGACTCGGGCGCGGTCGTCGTGCGTAATCTCGACAAGAATACGCTTCTTGGGCTCGACCGCGGGCTCAACCCCTGTGGCCCGAGGGCGGCCTCCTGTCCGCGCCGCCGGTGCGGTGCGCAGCGCCCCTGCATCCGCGGTGCGCCTCACAGCGAGCTCTACGGCGGCGAGCCGTTCCTGCGCTACCCGCTGCTCCGGAGGGTCGCGGGGACGGTCGAGAGCCGCGGAAACAGGACCGTACTCGGCCCTGGAGGCAATCCGCAATCACCCAGAAAATCTAGGTTTTCTGCGGCGGACATAGTTTCCGGTCGGCCAGTGACACGACCCTGGGCGGATTCGCCCCCGCCGTGCGGCGATTGATCCATGTCAAGGAGTCCATCCGGGATGTTGGCTAGTTCTCCTGTCCAGGGATGCCATAAGGCGACCCGGAACGACGGGATATGGACCACGCTGAACCGCGCGGCGTCGAGACCATCGGCGGCTCGAATCAAGGCAAGGGCCGAGCCTTCCTCGGCCTGGGCGCCGGCTTCGCGATCGCGGCCTTGGCGCTGGCAGGCATCTTCAACGGCGCCGAGTGGTATGCCGACCGGGTGTCGATGCCGCGCTACTGCGACGGCCCGGAAGCCGCCGCCGAGAAGGTGGGGCGGATTCTCACCGAGAGGCAGCCGGCGAGCGGGACGGGGGCCCGGCCATACATCGTCGCCGCCAAGCTGATCTATCTGGCACCGCGGCGAGACGGCGAGACAGTCCAAGCCTACACGGCCCGTCTACGCCGAAAGCTTGCCGAGAATTGCCGGTGATGCCCACGCCGGGACAGTCTCGGAATGACGGCGTGACCGCCTGCGCCTCAGGCACCAGAGGTCGTCGGCAGAGGGAGGCAAGCTCTTGAACAGGAAACGACAACTTTCGCGGGTCGGGCCGGCGGTGTTTCTGGTCACCCTGGCCGCCACGCTGGTGTTCTTCTGGTGGTTGTTGATCTACGACCACGGCATCCCGGCGGCGACCTAGGGCGCGGCGCAGGTGAGAAAGATCCGCGGGCCGGTCGTTTGCGCCATCTCCCTGATCATATGGGGGGCGTATTTCTACCTCCTGGACCGGCTGATCATGGAGGCTCAGGGACTTCCGGTTGACTGGACCCTGATGCCGATCTCGTGATGCGGCCGGGCCGGGCAATCTGCTGGGTGCTGTTGGCGGCGGTTCTGGCGGCGGTCCCGGACTTTGCGTTTGCCGCCGGCGATCCGCCGCCGGCGCCCGTCCCGACCCGTGCCGATTATCCCGTGATTGCCGGCATGGGCGGGCGTGGCTTCGTCTGGGCCTTTGCCCAGATGCATCTGTTCCTCGCCGCCTTCGTGCTGGCGGTGCCGCTGTTCGTGCTCGTCATCGAGCTCGTCGGCGTGTTTTCGCGGGACGACCGCTACGACAGGATGGCCCGCGAGTTCATGAAGATCTCGATGGCGGCCTACGCCTTCACCGCGCTCACCGGGGGCGGGCTCACCCTGGCGCTGTTCCTGTTCTATCCGGTGGTGATGGAATACCTGCTGCAGGTCTTCCGCGGTCAGACCCTGATCTATGCCGTGCTGTTCGTCTTGGAGAGCGTCTTCCTTTACCTCTACTACTACTCGTGGGACGCCCTGCGCTACGGGGACCGCAAGTGGTTCCATATGTCGATCGGCCTGGTGCTCAACGCCGTGGGCACGACGCTCATGTTCGTGGCCAATGGGTGGGTGACCTTCATGATGTCGCCCGCCGGGGTCGACCCGGTGACCGGCGCGGTGACCGGCACGGTGTGGGAGGCGACCCGCAACCCGCTGTGGAACCCGCTTAACCTGCATCGCTTCCTCGCCAACATCGCCTACGGCGGGGCCATCGTCGGCGCCTATGCGGCGTATCGGTTCTTAAGCGTCAGAACCGCGGAAGAGCGGGCGCACTACGACTGGATGGGCTACACCTCCAACTTCATCGCCATTGCCGGTTTCCTGCCGTTGCCCTTCGCCGGCTATTGGTTGATGGCCGAGATCTACGCTTTCAGCCAGCAGATGGGCATCACCGCGATGGGTGGCGTGCTCGCCTGGCTGTTCATCATCCAGGCGGTGCTGATCGGCACCATCCTGCTGGCGGCGAACTATTACTTGTGGTGCGGCCTGGGCCGCTCGGAGGACGGCGCGCGCTACGCCCCTTACGTCAAGTACATCGCGGTCGTCATCGTGGGCGGTTTCCTCGTCTGGGTGACCCCCCATTCGCTGATCCTCAGCCCGGAGGAGGTCAGGATGCTGGGCGGCATCCATCACAAGGTTCTGGGCCCGCTCGGCCTCATGCCGGCCAAGAACACGGCGGTGAACCTGATGCTGATATTCACCTTCCTGTCGTTCCAGATGTTCTACCGCTCCGGCCGCCGGCCGACCGTGTCATGGGCCGGGACGGGCAACGCCGTAATCGTTGCACTCTATGTCATGGGCATCGCCAACATCGTGGCGGCGGGGCTTTACGGCTATGTCACGCCCACGGTCTACAAGGTCGGCTCCTCGGTGCCCCAGGTGGCGACGACGATTTCGATCATCGTGATTTCGCTGGTCATCGACGGCTTCATGGCGCGCGGCGCGAAGAAGAGCAAGGTGCACTGGGGACGCATGCCGATGCGCTCGCAGTACGCCCTCTTCGTGCTGCCCGTGGCCTTCACCTGGCTGATGGCCTTGATGGGCTACATCCGCTCGTCGGTGCGCACGCATTGGCACGTCTACACGATCATGAGGGACGCCTCGCCCGAGGCCTACATCCCGACCATCGGCAGCGCCGGCAACGCCATCACGCTGATCACCCTGGCGTTCATGGCGGTCATCCTCTTCGTCTTCTGGCTCAGCCAACTCGGCGCGACCAGGCAGACCGCGCCAACCATCGAGGCGGCGCAATGACGTTCCTCCGGGTCGCCGCCTTCAGCCTGGCCGTGGTGTTCGCCTACACGCTGTTCGCCAACATCCTGCCGCAGGTGCAGTCGGACCCGCCGCAGGAGGAAGACGTCAACCCCGACACGCTCGATCCGTCGGGCCAGCTGGCCTGGGGCGAGCGGCTGTTCAAGGGCAAGGGCACCTGCACGCTGTGCCACAACAATCTGGGGCGCGCGCCCGACCTGCTGGCGATGGACCTGGCGACGACGATTTCGCAGCGGCTCTCCGATCCCCGTTACACGGGCGAGGCCAGGGAGTTGGACGGTGCGCCGGCCGCCGAGGCATATCTGCGCGAATCCCTGGTCGCGCCCTCTGCCTTCGTGGTCGCCGGCTTCGGCAAGAAGGGGACCAACGACACGGTAAGCCCGATGCCCAGGGCCAATGGCGCGCCGATCTCTCTGTCGCAAGCCGAAGTCAACGCCGTGATCGCCTTCCTGCAGGACCGGGCGGGGGTCGAGGTCACGGTCCCGCTGCCGCGCGACGGGGCCGAAGCCGCCGCATTGGAGGCGGAAAAGGCGGAGGCGGAAGGACCGGCGGCCACGGCCGAGGCGGCTATCGAGAAGTTCGGCTGTAACGCCTGTCATGATCTTGACGGGTCGGGCGCCGAAGTCGGTCCGAAGCTCGCCGGCATCGGCGAGCGCCTCGACCGGGCGGCGCTCAGGCGGGCCATCCTCCGGCCCAACGCCGAGCTCGCCGCGGGCTTCGAACCCGGCCTCATGCCCCAGGATTACGCCGCGCAGATGCGGGTGAGCGAATTGGAGCTGCTGATCGACTACCTGTCGAAACTGCCTGCGGCGGAGGCCACGCAATGAGGCGGTTCGTGACACACCCGTTGATGTTGGCGGTTCTCGCGATAGCCGGGCTTTACGTCCTGTTCGCCCACCTCATCGACCCGCCGATGCCAAGCTCTCTGCTGATCCAGTTCATGATCTTCAGCGTGATCGGCGTCCTCATGGTGGCGACGTTCGACGACGCCACGTGCAAGCGCCTGTTCGAGCCGGTCCAGGCCTTGCTCGGGGCGCCCGAGTTGAAATTCTGGCGGCTGCTCGCCCTCGCGCTCACCGTGTTCGGCACCTCGGGGCTGACCTATGCGTGGATTACTCCCGACCACAGAGCCCCGGTCGAATTGCGCAGCGTGCACCCGGCGCCGCCCTCGAGACTGGAGGTCTATGGCCGCCGCTACGACCTGGCCAAGTTGCAGAACCCCTTGCGGGAGGCGGCGCCCAAGGGTAGCGATAAGTACAGGGGGCTCGTGGATGAGGGCGGCGAGCTCTACTACGAAAACTGCCTCTTCTGCCACGGCGACCATCTCGACGGGCAGGGCCAGTACGGGGTCGGTTTCAACCCGCGCCCGGCCAATTTCCAAGACGTCGGCACCATCGCCCAGCTCCAGGAATCGTTCCTGTTCTGGCGGATTACGACGGGCGGCCCCGGTCTGCCGCGCGAGGGCGCACCCTGGTCTTCGGCGATGCCGGTATGGCACGAGATGCTGGAGCCGGACGAGGTCTGGAAGATCATCACCTTCCTCTACGATTACACCGGCTACGAGCCCAGGACCTGGGAACTGGAAGCACCGGGAGACGCCGCCCCGGCGGACTCCGGGCAACGGCAACGCGCAGACGAGGAAGGCGCAGACGAAGCGGCGATCCCGCGCGTCTATCGCACACGCTGTGCCCAATGCCACGGCGCCGAGGGCGAGGGCGATGGACCGGCCGCCGATCGTCTCTACCCCAGGCCCCGCGATTTCACCCTTGGGGTCTTCAAGTACAAGACGACCGACGCCGATTCCGAGTTTCCCTCCGACGACGATCTGCGCAAGACCATTCGCGAGGGCCTGCCCGGCACCTCCATGCCGGCATGGGAAAAGCAGCTGACCGGGCCCCAGATCGACGGGTTGATCCGGCTCATCAAGGAATTCGGCGAGTGGTCGGAAGAAGACGAGGAGGAGCTCGGGCTCGCGCCCATCGACATGGGGACGCGGGTCGAGAGCTCGCCGGACTCGATTGCCCGCGGCGCCAAGCTCTTCAAAAAGGCATGCGTGCAGTGTCACGGCGAGGCGGGACGCGCTGATGTCCCCTCCGGCAAGAAGCTCAAGGACGATTGGGGCGAGCGCATCTGGCCGCGCAACCTGACCCGTCCCGAAACCTGGCGCTGGACCAGGGACGCGAAAGACATCTTCCAGCGCATCAGCGCGGGCATCCGCGGCACGCCCATGCCGGAACACGCCACCACCATGTCGGTCCGGGATCGCTGGGATGTCGCCAACTACGTTATGACCCTCAGGGAAAACGCGGTGCCGTTGACCACCGGCGAGACCGTGGTGCGCGGCGTCCGCGTGGCCGGGGCGCTGCCCAACGATCCGGAGGATCCGGCCTGGGCGCAGGCCCGACCGATCACCTTCCCGTTGGTGCCCAATATGATCAGGGAGCCGCGGCTGTTCTACTCGCTCAACGATACGATAACGGTGCGGGTCTTGTTCACCGACGAGGCGCTGGCCGTGCGGCTCGACGTGGACGACCGCACGTATTCGGTGCCGGGCCATGAGCAGGAGAGGCGGTATCGGCACGCAGAGATCCTGCCCGCGCCCGATGCGGTGGCCGTGCAGTTCCCTGCGGAAATCCCGGCCACCAGTGAAAAACCTTGGTTCCGCCACGGCGACCCCGGCCATCCCGTGAATATCTGGTATTGGCGGGCGCCGAGCGTGGAGCCGGCATTTCCCGAGCGGGTCACGCTGCTCGACGCCGCTGGGCCGGACAAACCGCCTGTGCCGCGCGAAGGTCCGACCGGCTTGACCGGCACGGGCATATGGCGAGACGGGCAGTGGCGCGTCGTCCTGTCCCGTTCCCTCGCGACGGACGATCTTCGCGACCTCCGGTTCGAGGTCGGGCGTTATGTCCCGATCGCCTTCGCGAACTGGGACGGCTGGGCCGGCCAGGCCGGCGGTCGGCATACCCTGACAAGCTGGTACTGGGTGCTGCTCGAGCCGGAGGAGCGGCCGCTGATCGTGTATGGCGCAACCGGCTTCAGCGGATTTGCGGCCGGCCTGCTCTTCCTGGCCGCCGCTCGGCGTCAGGCCCGCCGCCGCGACGTCCGGTAGAGGCAAATCCCGGGAGGGTTAGGTTCCGTGATCAGGCGGTTTTCCTCGGGGAAGGATCAAAGGGCGCGCTCGGCAACGCGGCCCGTCGGCGAGAGAGGTTGGACGAGGCCTGGCGCGGAAGCGGATATGGCGGTCGTGCCATCCGGGCCGGAACCGCCAGAGCGTCTCGTCAAGACGGTCGCGAAAATGGAAACCGAATAGGGGAATCCCTTTAGCAAACAAAGGGGACTCCCCAATATCTTTTCCCGCCGGTGGTGCTAACTATTTTGCGCTGGACCAATGACTCCTGGGACAAGGCAGCGACCGGAGTCGAGCATCCGGAAGTGTTATTTGCGGAATACCGGCTGAAAACCGGGCATGGGTTTTTTCCGCGCGCGGATATGGCCACAGAAGAGAATGGGGCCATGTTGCGACCTGATCCGTATCCATGGGGAGGCGAAGCGGCATGATTCATGATGACGGCGCAATTACGGCACTTCTTGTCGTGGTCCTCTTCGTCGCGAGCACGTTGATCGGTCTCGCCGTCCTTGCACTGAGGAAAGACCGACGCGACAAAGAGAGAACCCCGCGGCGCCAGAAAACGGGAGCGAGCGCCGCCTAGTACCCTCTCTCATAATAGGGTGGCTGGCCGAGGAAGACGGCGGGCCATCGTGAGGTTCACCGGCAACCGCCGCAGATTCCGCGGCCAGGAGGCCTGCCCAATTCCGGAACGGGGCTATTCCTTGCCGGATTGCGATAAATCAATGCGAAGCGAGCAACGCCCTTGAAGGGTGTTGGTAGGCTTTCAGTCGGAAGCCGGGCGATCCATGTGTCGGCGCGGCGATCCGTTCGCGTGCGAGTGCCGTCACAAGCGGAAAGCGATCGTCGGAGCGAAACGGACCACGCGTCAATGACAACCGTGAAGCAAGCAGCCAAGGCCACCGTTGAACTCGTCAGCTCGAGCTTCGCTTGGAGCGGCGCGACCAGTTTCAGGCTCATTCGCTTTTTCTTCCTGACGAGTGCGGTCGCCGCAACCGCAATTACCGTTGCGTTCGTCCTCTACCGACAGAACGAGATAGACCGACTCGTCGAGTTCGCGGAAAACCAGAACGTGGCATTGGCGCGCTCGTTCGCCAACACAATCTGGCCGCGTTTTTCCTCTTTCGTGGCCTCAGCCGCAGGGTCGGACAGAGACGCGCTGCGGGCGCGTCCGGAAATTCGGGATATCCAGGAAGCCATGAAAAAAGTTGCTTCAGGATTGCCCGTGCTCAAAGTCAAGATTTACAATCTGGAGGGGCTTACCGTCTATTCCTCGGAGCCCTCCGAGATCGGCCAGGACAAGCGCAACAACCCAGGGTTTTTGTCTGCGGCCCGGGAAGGAAAGCCTGCAAGCAAACTGACATATCGCTACACGTTCAGTTCGTTCGAGGGAACGATCCAGGACCGGGATCTGGTCGAGAGTTATCTTCCGATCCGGCAAGGCGACGGTCCGATCGAGGGCGTTTTCGAACTCTACACGGACGTCACGCCCATGCTTGCCGCGGTCCAACGGCCGGCCAATCTGATGGTCTGGCTCTCGCTGATGCTCGGCGTGTTGTATGGCATGCTGTTCCTGGTCGTCCGCCGCGCCGACCGCACCATCAAAGAGCAGTACGCCGACATTACGCAGAAGAACGCGGCGCTTCAGCACGAAGTCAGCGAGCGGAAGCAGGCGGAGCAGGCCCTCAAGAGAGCCCATGACGAACTGGAACAGCGGATCCAGGAGCGGACCCGGGAACTCACCGAAGAGATCGCCGAACGCAAGCGGGCGGAGGACGAAGCGCGGCGGCACCGGAACGAGCTGGCACATTTCGGGCGGGTCAGCATCATGGGGGAAATGGCCACCAGCCTGGCCCACGAGCTCAACCAGCCCCTTACCGTCATCTCCGGCTGCGCCCAGTTCTGCACCGACAGTTTGCGCGCCGGCAAGGGGAGGCCGGAGAAATTGTTGGACGCCTTGGAACAGATGGCCGGACAGGCCGACCGCGCCAACAAGATCATCCGTCGGATTCGGGATTTCATCCACAAGGAGGAGCCGGAACGCAGAGCGGTCGACGTGAACGGCGTAATCCGCGGCGTGGCCGATCTGCTTCGGTCCGACGCGCGCGAACACGGGACCGAGGTCAAGCTGGACCTGGTTGAATCCGTGCCGTTGGTCATGGCCGATCCGATCCAGATTCAGCAAGTCATCCTGAACCTCGCCCACAATGGTATGGAGGCGATGAGTGACGGCGGCTCGACGTTGCCGTGTCTGACGATTCACACCTCCGCGCCCGGACACGGCGCGGTCGAAATCGCCGTCTGCGACGAGGGGCAGGGCATACCTGCCGAAACAATGGACCGGGTATTCGAGCCCTTCGTCACCACGAAGACCCACGGCCTCGGCATGGGCCTGTCGATAAGCCGGTCGATCGTCGAGGCGCATGGCGGCCGTCTCTGGGCCACCTCGGACGGCAAGACCGGCAGCGTTTTTCATTTCACCGTGCCGGTCGCCGAAGGCAGCAGCTCCGATGACCGGTGAACCGACCGTATTCATCGTCGACGACGACGAGGCGGTCCGCCGATTCCTGCGCGGACTCATCGCATCGGTCGATCTTGCGGTGGAAACCTACGCCTCGGCTCAGGAATTTCTGGACGCCTACGAGCCGGGCCGGCCGGGATGCCTGTTGCTGGACGTCCGCATGCCGGGCATAAGCGGCCTCGAATTGCAGATGGAACTGGCAGAGCGGGCGATCGGCCTTCCCGTGATCATCCTCACGGGCCACGGCGATGTCCAGGTGGCGGTCCGCGCCATGAAGGCAGGCGCCGCCGACTTCATCGAAAAGCCGTTCAACAACGAGCTGTTGCTCGATCGGATTCAGAAGGCGGTGGCCGAGGGTGTCCACGCCGACATCAACCGTGCCAAAAAGGCTGAAATCACGAGCCGGATGCGTTTGCTGACGCCGCGCGAGCGCCAGGTGCTGGACCTGGTCGTGGCCGGCCAAACCAACAAGGGCGTCGCGCGCCACCTCGAAATAAGCGAAAAAACCGTCGAGATCCACCGCGCTAAGGTCATGGAAAAAATGCGCGCCAAGTCATTGGCAGAGCTCGTAAAAATGGTAGCGATGCTGGAACGCTACTAGGGAAATCCCCTAGCGGTTCTACGGGGACTCCCCAATTTCATTCGTCTCCCGCAATGCCAACGATAGCCACGTGGCCGAGGCTTCTCGGCGCAGGAGTCGCTCGCGTGGAGCAGAGCCCAATGACGATGCCCATTCCGGTCATCCATCGTGTTGCCGACAGATTTCCCGATACGGGTCGGTGTCCAGGGATTGGGCCGGGGCCGACATCTCCCGACCGGTGTCCTGCGGCAGAGGTCGAGCGGCCTTCGGACCGCATGGTTCGCCGGACGCTTTCGGCCGCACCGCAATGCTCCGCCCTCCGTGAGGCGGCAGGCTTGCTTCACCCACCTTAACTAAGAGGAATTCGCAATGCGCAAGACAGCTTTGATCGCGGCCGCCGTGGCCGGCGCCGCACTTCTTTTCGGACCCGGCGCCTTCGCCGGCGGCGACCTCTCCAAGCAAGACCCGATCATTGTTCGGGTCGACCTCGGC
>JBHIDD010000062.1:0-11183 GCA_046759925.1 Kiloniellaceae bacterium | reverse complement strand
ACAAGATGTAGCATGCGGCACTGAGCGACCCAACGATTTCGTTCGGTCAAATCAGCATGACTTTGAGTTAGCGCACTACCCCGGTTGCCCTCAGCCCTCGGCCGCGGTGCCGGCCTCCGGCGCCGCCTTGGCCTCCTCCGGCCCCTCGAGCATGACGGCGGCGACCAGCCCGGCGTTTTCCCGGATCCGGCGCTCGATCGCCGCGGCGGCCTCGGGATGCGCCTTCAAGAAGGCCTTGGCGTTCTCCCGGCCCTGGCCGACGCGCTGGCCGTCGAAGGAGAACCAGGCGCCGGACTTCTCGACGATGCCGGCCTGGACGCCGAGATCGACGAGCTCGCCGGTCTTGGAGATGCCCTCGCCGTACATGATGTCGAACTCGACGACGCGGAACGGCGGGGCCATCTTGTTCTTGACCACCTTGACCTTGGTCTGGTTGCCGACCACGACATCCCGATCCTTGATGGCGCCGATGCGGCGGATGTCGAGGCGGACCGTGGCATAGAACTTGAGCGCGTTGCCCCCGGTGGTGGTCTCCGGATTGCCGAACATCACGCCGATCTTCATGCGCAGCTGGTTGACGAAGAGCACCATGGTGCGCGAGCGCGAGATCGAGCTGGTCAGCTTCCTGAGCGCCTGGCTCATGAGCCGCGCCTGAAGGCCGGGCAACTGGTCGCCCATCTCGCCCTCGAGCTCGGCGCGCGGCACCAGCGCCGCCACCGAATCGATGACCAGCACGTCGATCGCGCCGGAGCGCACGAGGGTGTCGGCGATCTCGAGCGCCTGCTCGCCGGCATCGGGCTGGGAGATCAGGAGCTCGGCCACGTCGACGCCGAGCTTGCCGGCATAGACCGGATCGAGCGCGTGTTCGGCGTCGATGAAGGCGCAGGTGCCGCCCTGCTTCTGCGCCTCGGCGATGACGTGGAGCGCGAGCGTGGTCTTGCCCGAGCTCTCCGGGCCGTAGACCTCGACGACCCGGCCGCGCGGCAGGCCGCCGATGCCGAGCGCGATGTCGAGGCCCAGCGAGCCGGTCGAGACGACCTCGGTCTCGACCACCTGATCCGCGCCCAGGCGCATGACCGAGCCCTTGCCGAAGGCGCGTTCGATCTGGCTGAGCGCGGCCTCCAATGCCTTCCGCTTGTCCACCGATTCCCTCTCGACCAGGCGCAAAACGTTTTGCGACATGAGGCTTCCCTTTCTTATCCCACAGGGGTTGCAAGACTGCAACGCGGGGCCAGTGTACCCGTTTTGTTCTCGCCTGCCAAGCAAAAAGATCAAACCGGGAACATGGGCGCGGGGGGGTGCCGGAGGACCGGGGGAGAACGGAAGGCGGCGCGCGGGAGGACCCCCTGGCGATCGAACGGAACGCCGCCCGCTGCGATCTCGCGGTGTTGCATTGGAACCCCCGGCGCGGCAGTTCTACCGGCGCCTGGGCTTCGAGCCCATGGCGGACTGGCTGCCCTATCGGGCGCGCGGCGCGCCGCTGCGCCGGCTGGCCGAGGACGACAGCGGCCCGCCGCGAGGGAATCTGAATTTCGGCAATTAATTCTGTAATTATGGGGACGCCATACTTAATTCATCCTCTAATTATTGGGACGCCATACTTAATTCATCCTCAATTGATGACGGATCGAGCATTCCGGCCTCCCCGGCGGCTGTGCCGACCTGCGGAACCGCGACATCACCGGGACGCCAGATTGACGCCGTAAGAGATAAGTATGGCGTCCCCATAATTCGAATTAATAATTACATAAGTATGACGTCCCCATAATTACCGAATTACCGCCTCAACGGCACCGGCGATCCGTTCGCCAAGAGCCCCCGAATTGGGCCTACCCATGCGCACCGCCTCTTCTCCGTCGGACAGAAGGTGACTCACAAGTCCCGGCGTCGTGGAGACCCGCCGATTGACGCTTCGCGCCTGGAAGACGCTCTGGCGCCCGCTTTGCCGGATGGCGGCCGGCGCGGGCCGGACGGAGGAAGGCGAAGCAGCCAAGACGCCTGGCACCGGCGCCGGAAGGACCTCGCGGGACGCGCCGTACCGGTTTTCCGGCAATGGTCTGGCACGCTTCAAGCCTTGGTGACATCATCTATGGACACATCTATGGACACATCTATGGACTACTGGGCCGGGTCGTGGCGGGGGTTGGCGGGCTTGTGCCGCCGCCGGACCGCTCGGCCGCCTGAGCAGGACGCGCACTTTTCGGGTGCATGACGGACATCGGGCAATCATGACGATCGAGGAGGAGCCCGTGCCGGGCCGCGATGACGGCGGGGCGGCCGGACCGGGCCGCGCGCAGTCCTGGCGGAACTGGCCTGTCGGCGAGATTCTGCGGGACAACGCCTGGTTTATCGCGCTCTCGTTCCTTTACATCCTGATCGGGTTCGCCGTGACCAAGGCGTACGGTCAGGATTTTTCGATCTGGCTCTATTCCAAATTCCAGCTGCTGTTCTATCTGAACATTGCCGTTGCGTTCCTGGCGTTGCGCATCGTCCGGACCATCGCGAAACAGCGCCCGGCGCGGCCCCTCCGGGTGGTTTGGAACGACCTGATGGGCGAATACCGCCTGCCGTACCGAATCGTCAATGCGCTGCCGGCGATCGTGCTGCTGCCCTTCGCCATGTCCGTGAACACGTCACTCAAGAAGGCGATCCCGGCGATTTCGCCGTTCGGCTGGGACGCGCCGCTTGCCGAGCTGGATGCGGCGGTTCATGGGGGATTTCAGCCCTGGGAGCTTCTTCAGCCGCTGCTCGGCGATCCCGTCGTGACCAGCTGGGTCTCGTTTCTGTACGGCCCGCCCTGGTTCTGGATGCTGTTTTTCGTGCAGTTCTGGCTCGCCTTCACGATCGACGCGCGACGCATGCAGGGCCTGCTAACGTTCCTGTTCTGCTGGTTGCTGCTCGGCAACGTGGCGGCCACGGCGCTGTCCTCCGCGGGGCCGTGCTACTACGCGAATTTCGTGAACGGGTCCAATCCCTTCGCGCCGCTCATGGCCTATCTCTATTCCGTTTCGGAAACCTATTCCTTGAGCGCATTGCTCGCCCAGGATTATCTCTGGGAAAGCTACCAGAACGACTATCTCGGGATCGGCGCCGGCATCTCGGCGATGCCGAGCATGCATATCGCGATCGGCTTCCTCTTCGTCGTCATACTCTGGCCCTATCATTGGAGCTTACGGGTACTCTCCATCGCCTACCTGGTCGTGCTGCAGATCGGTTCCGTGCACCTGGGTTGGCATTACGCCGTCGACGGGTATGTCGCCATCCTTGGAACCGGTCTGATCTGGTGGGCCGTGGGCCGCGCCCTGGACTGGCGCGAGCAACGTGTCGCCATGAAGGCCGCCCGCGCCTGACCCCGGCGGCACCTGGTTCCCGGTCCCGTGAGCGTGGTTGCTATGAGCTCTTGCACGCAAGTGTTGATCCTTCAGGTCCACCAGCCGGGCCCTGCCCGGGTGAATTCGATGGCCAAATTCGGCGGCCCGCCCCGGGGCGAGAGCCCCGAGCCGCGCTGGCCGGCGGCGCACCGATAGGGCCGAAAGGCATTCGCGGGCGAGACCATGGAAAACCGCCGTTCCTCGACGCAGGATCCGGAGTCGGCCGAGCGGGCGCGTCCTCGCACGGGACCGATAGCCGCGACCGAGGGGCCAGGCGAACGCGGCACATGGGCTGCCCGCCTTGCCGATCTCATGGCCCCCGCGCTTATTCTGCTGGCCCCTTTCGTCGGCTTCATCCGCTTTCACGATTACGGGCTCTGGCGGCCCGAGAGTCTGCTCTGCGCCGCGCTGCTGGTCGGCTTCGGCCTGGTGATCAGCGGGTTTATCGCGCTGCGGCCGGCCATCCTGCGGCCGGCGGTGATCGGGCTGCTCCTGGCCTTTTTCGTCGACCTACAGTTGCGCACGGCCACGGGGACAGGGATCGGTCGATTCGTGACCTGGGAGCTGGTTTCGGGCCATAGGCAGGCCGCCTTGACCGCCGTCGCCGTGGTCGTCGCACTCTCCCTGATGACCGTGACTTGGCTCCTGCGCCGCCACCTCGGCGCCATCGTATCGAGCGGCTTCGGTGTGATCGTGCTCACCGGCGTGCTGCTGCCGATGGAGCGCATCCCAAACGGCGAGACCCACAACCGAAATATGGCGCCAAGGGCGGACTTGCCGCCGGTCATTCACTTGGTCCTTGACGGGCAAATCGGACTCGAAGGCCTGCCACCGGACATCCCTGGCGGAACCGATCTGCGTCGGGCGCTGAGGACCTTCTACGAAGACTTCGGCTTTACCGTCTTCGGCCGCGCCTACAGCGGCTACACGTCGACCTATGAGTCGCTCTCGAATCTGGTAAACGGTCAAATGAGCCGGCGCTCCGGCGCGCATACAGTCGCCGCCGACGGCCGGATACCGCGAAGTGGCATCCGGCTTCGCGGGAATGCCTGGTTTCGGGCGCTTTCGCAGCGGGGCTATCGCATCCGGGTCTACCACACCGATTACCTCGACTTTTGCACCCCCGAGGAGGCGAACGTCGACTATTGCTTCGTCTCTCCGAGCAACAGCATCCACTCGGTGGCCGAGACCGACCTGGGCCCGGGGGCGAAAGCCGGAATAATCCTAAGCACCTACCTGTCCGGGTCGCTGGTTTACCGGATCGTGGCCAATGCCGGTCGCGCCTACGCCCGTCTCCCGAAAATTACGCCGAAGTGGCTTTGGGAAAAAACCCGGTTCGGCGCGCTTGCAGCCGTGTCGGTCCCGGACCGGATCGCGGCCGATCTGCGGGCGGCGCCACGCGGAACCGCGTTCTTCGCCCATCTCATGATCCCGCACGGCGCCTATGTCTTCGACCGCGATTGCCGCTTGCGGACCGACCTCCTCACCTGGTTGGGCGCGATAGACCCCGCCGCGCCGGCACCCTTCACCAATACGCCGGGGTCGCGCGCGGTGCGGTACCGCTGGTATTTCGATCAGGTCCGATGCGTGCACCGAAAGTTGGCGGCCCTGTTTGCGGCGATGAAGGAGACGGGCGTCTTCGAGCACGCGACGATCGTCGTACACGGAGATCACGGATCACGGATCGCGCTGCTCGAGTCGAACATCCGGTTCGCCGACCGGCTCTCCGAAACCGATCTTATCGACAACCATTCGACCTTGTTCGCGGTGCGGGCGCCGGGGCTTGCGCCCGGCTACGATCGGCGGCCGCGGTCGATCCAACACCTGTTCGCCGAGATTGTCCTCGACCGCCGACGGACCAACGAGACCGGAGAGATCTACTTGACATCCGAGGCCCGCAAGGCGGGAAGGCGTTTGTTCGGAAGGCCGATGCCCGAATTCGGCGAATGAAACCGTGCGGCGGCGCAATCCCGGCGACCTCGCGAAAGGGTAATTGCCGTTCCCTTCATCCGGCGGTAGCCTAATTTTAACGTTGTGCGTCCCTAATTGGCGGGGGCCCGTGGCACCCGAGACGAGCATGAAACCTTTCGAAACCGTATTGTTCGCACTGCTTTTCCTGAGCGTCCTGAAGGTGGACGCACCGGCCTATGGGTACCTTGATCCCGGCACAGGGGCGATGCTCGTGCAATTGCTGCTCGGCGGCGCCGCCGGCGCGCTGGTGATCTGCAAGCTCTACTGGAAGCGGATCAAGGCATTGTTCGGGCGCCGACCGAACCGGCAAGACAGGCGGAATGCCCCTGCCGAGACTGATGCCGAGTGAAGATTTGGCGGATCCGGCCTCGTTCCGGGATCCGTCCGGTCACGTCTATCAGATCGACGGCCAGGTTTTCCGCACGGTCACGGAGCAGGCGGTTGCGGAATTCGAGTTCGTCCGGGCAAGCGGGCTCTACGATGACTTGGTCGCGGCCGGCGAGGCCATCAGCGCGGATATCGTCGAGAAGGATTTCCCCGAGTCGCTGGACGTCGGCGCGTGCTACGTGCTCGAGCACCCGCGCCTGCCGATCATCTCCTATCCTTACGAGTGGAGCTTTGCCGCGCTAAAGGCGGCGGCGCTGTTGCATCTGGACATCCATCTGAAGGCCCTCGAGCGGGGCATCACCCTCTCCGACGCGTCCGCTTACAACATCCAGTTCATCGGCGCCAAACCGATTTTCATCGACACCTTGTCGTTCCGACAGTACCGGGAAGGCGCGTTCTGGGCCGGGCACAAGCAGTTCTGCGAGCAGTTCCTGAACCCGCTGCTGCTCCGCGCCATTTTCGGAACCCCGCACAACCCTTGGTATCGGGGCGCCTTGGACGGCATTCCGACCGCCGAGTTGACCCGCCTGCTGCCGCTGCACCGCAAACTGTCGTGGAACGTCCTGTCGCAGCTGGTACTGCCCACCGCCTTTGACCGCTCGGCGCAGCAGGGCAAGATCGACGTGAGGTCACGCGCCTTGCAGAGGTCCCGGTTTCCCCGAGCGGCCTTCGAACGCCTGTTGCGCCGGCTGCGCAAGTGGATCGCGGGCTTGCAACCGCGCGACACGGCGCCGACGGCCTGGCAGAACTACAGCGCGGCCAACACCTATGGGCGCGATGCGGCCGAGGCGAAACGCAACTTCGTGCAGCGCTTCATCGCCGCCGAAAAGCCGGCCATGGTGTGGGATTTCGGTTGCAACACCGGCGATTATGCCGAAGCGGCCTTGACGGCAGGAGCGGGGTATGTCGTCGGATGGGACTTCGACCAGGGGGCGCTGGACGCCGCCTTTGCCCGGGCCAGCGAGCGGAGCCTCGCCTTTACGCCGTTGTTCTTCGACGCCGTGAACCCGGCCCCCGATCAGGGTTGGGCGCAGCAGGAGCGCAGGGGCATGCGCGGGCGCGGCCCGGCCGACGCGGTGCTGGCCCTGGCCTTCGTCCACCATCTCGCGATCGCCCGCAACCTTCCGCTGCCCAAGGTCGCGCGCTGGCTTACCGGTGTCGCCCGCACGGGCGTCGTCGAGTTCGTGCCGAAGGACGACCCGATGGTGCAAACCATGCTGCACTTGCGCGAGGATATTTTCCCCGATTACGGCCTCGAGCATTTCCTGGAATGCCTCGGAACGGCGGCGCGGATCGAACGTGTCGAACCTATCGGCAGGCGGCGGCTCGTCTGGTTCCGGACCGCGGGCTGACCGTGCCGGCCCGGGCCGGCCGGGTCGCCGCAACGAACCGTTCCGGGGATCGCGTAAGGCGGCGAATCGCTGTAGCGTCGCCAAGGCTGTTCCGCGTCACCGCCAGGACCTGTGACCCTCCGCCAAATCCCCGAGGCCAATGCTGGAACACACCACCGTCCTGATCACCGGCGGCGCCGGCTACATCGGCAGCCACGCGGTCCTGGCCTTGCGCGCCGCCGGCTGCCGCGCCATCGTGCTGGACGATCTGTCGAGCGGCCGGCGTGCGGCGGTCCCGGAGGACGTGCCGTTCGTCGAAGGCGATGTCGGCGACATCGCGCTGGTCCGCGAGGTCTTCCGGAAACACGGCGTCTCGGCCGTGGTGCACTTCGCCGGCAGCATCGTGGTGCCGGAATCGGTGCGCGATCCCCTCAAGTACTACCGGAACAACACCTGCGCGAGCCGCAACCTGCTGGAGGCCTGCATCGACAACCGCGTGCGGCATTTCATCTTTTCCTCGACCGCCGCGGTCTACGGGATCCCCGAACAGGTGCCGGTGTCCGAGACCGCCCCGACCCGGCCGATCAATCCCTACGGCGCGTCCAAGCTGGCGACCGAATGGATGCTGCGGGATACCGCGGCCGCACGGGATTTCGACTATGTGGCGCTGCGCTATTTCAATGTCGCCGGCGCCGATCCCCTGGCGCGCAGCGGACAGTCGTCGCAGAATCCCACCCACTTGATCGAGGTCGTCAGCCAGGTCGCCCTCGGCCTGCGCGACCACCTGGAAATTTTCGGCGACGATTACGACACGCCCGACGGCACCTGCATCCGCGATTACATCCACGTCAGCGACCTCGCCGAGGCCCACGTGCTGGCCCTGCGCCACCTGCTCGACGGCGGCCCGACGGTGATCCTCAACCTGGGCAACGAGCGGGGCTTCTCGGTGCGCGAGGTGGTGGCGGCCGCACGCCGGGTTACGGGCCGGTCCGTCCCGGTACGCATCGGGCCGCGCCGGCCGGGGGATCCGGCGCAACTGGTGGCCGATGCCACCCAAGCGCGCCGCCTGCTGGCCTGGCGGCCGGCCCGCGCCGAGATCGATACCCAGATCGCCGATGCCTGGCGCTGGCACCGGCGATGCTTGGGTGGCGCCGGGTCCGGGGGTGGTTAGGGAACCGCCCGGAGCTCGGAGGCGGGCCCGGAGGGCGCGTTTCCGGTGCGCCGCCGAAGGCTTGGCGATTCGGCCGAGCCACCACGAACATCCCTTCGTACCGCCGCTACGGTGCCCATCCGGCAGGCTGCATTCGTCGCTTCGTGCGGATTGCCGCCCCGGAACGCGGCCAGTAAGCCAATCTTAACGATCGCCGGCCTAAGGCTTACTTCTCCACTGAATGCGGAGGTTTTGCCGGTCTTTGAATTTGAGGCCGGCCAGGTGGCGGGTTCCGGCCCGACCGTAGAATGGCCCGCGGATCCGGTGGCAGCGTGCAAACCGCGATTACACGACGGCCAAGACTCGACCGCCGCGACGGCGAGGCCGAACGAGCGGGCAAACTTCGCGCGATGAAGTTGCCGGCGCACATTTGGTTCGCGGCGGGGATCACGGCGGGATTCGCGCTTATCGTCACCCTGATCGGGCTGGCCATCGGTGCCCGGCCCGGCTTCCCGACCGAGCGGATCAGCATCGTGCTGGGTTTCCACGCGGGCCTGCCGCTGGGCCTCGGGATCTTCTGCTACCTCGTCACGCAGCTGGTCCTGATCGCCTTTGGCAACAACAAGCGACCGGCCAAACAGGTCGCGCGCGACCTGGGCCACGACCTGGCCCTGCTCGGCCTCTTCGTCGTCGTCACCTATTTCCACTTCAATTTGAAGATGTGGATGCCGTTGATCAACCCGTCGCTCTACGACGAGCCCTACCTGGCGGTCGACGAAAAATTGCGCTGGCTCGTCGACCTGTTGACCTACATCAGCGCGGCGCTCCGCTCGGGCCTTTTGCAGGAGGTCCGTTGGTACCAGGTCATCTTCCTGACGCTGTTTATCCTCTCGTTCGCGTACTTCGCCGCCGTCCGGGGCCAATACTATCCCCGCTTTGCCATCGGCATCCTGCTGGTCCTGAGCCTGGGCGGCCTCAGTTACCTGATCGCGCCGGCGGTCGGTCCTTTCGTCTTCGAGGACGGCAGCGACCCCTTGGCAACCCAATCGCAACGGCAGATGCTCTCCGGCTTCCAGTCCGTGCAGACGGCAGGCATGCCCTGGATCATCAAGAATGGCTCGGAGTACTTCACCGGAGCCCTGGCGGCGATGCCGTCCCTGCACCTGGCGCATGCCACGGTGATGACCTATTACATGATCGTGAGCCGTTCGTATCTGGCGCCCTTGTTCGGGTTTTTCTGGCTGTGGGTCCTGATCGACTCGATCGCGCTGCGCTGGCATTACATTGTCGACGCGCCGGCCGGCGTCCTCCTGGCGGCCTTCGTCATCTGGCTGACCGATCGAATGCTGCGCACGCCCGCGCCCGCCCGCGCGGCACCGGGCCCGGCCGCACCGGTCCCGGTCATGCCGCGAGGGGATTCGGTGCCGAAGGCTCAAGATGCTGCGCGGTCGCCGTAAGGGTGGTTTTATTTCTTCGTTATTTCAGATCATTGCGGCTTTCGCTTAATGTGCGAAACGAAGACGGGGAGGCCCTGGGGCGCGGCAAATTCGTTGCGAGGCGCGACGGCGAGATGCCCGACCCTTGGCCCGCGCGCGGCGGCAACGGGCGCGGATGCCGCCGGCCGATGCGTGTGTCGATCGGAACCCGTGGACTTTGTCGAACAGCGCCTGTTGCCCTCTCGGTCCGGGCATCTGCTCGCAGCGGCGCCGAGGAATAAAGTGGACACCATGCGTAATCCGATTTTTGCGGCGATCGGAGCAAAGGTTTCGACCGCCGCCCCGGCCTCGGAATCTTGGCCTGGAGCGCGGCCGGGGACACGCGAAACAAGTATGGCGTCACTTTAATTGGTCACTTTAATTAATGGCGCCACTCTAATTGTAGTATGGCGTCACCGTAATTGATGGTCACCTTGATTGATGGCGTCCCCTTAATTGTCACCGTCGGCCGGGGCCACGCGAAATAAGCACGGCGTCCCCTTGATTCCCGGCGTCCCCTTGATTCCCTGGTTCAGATTCTTGATTCGTCACCGTCATTCCCGACAGGGCGCTACGGAATTCGACCGGCCCGAGGAGAGCTGGGGCGGCGCCATGGGACCGCATCCGGCCGGGGGCTGCGCCACAACGTATCCGGAAAGTCCCGCGCCCGCCGATTGTGGCTCATGAACAATAGACGAGAAACGCCAGAAACAGTGGATAACTCTGTGGAAAAAAATCCAAGGCGTTGCTAAATATAACACATTTACATCCAAAAGTATCCCCAATCTCTACTTGCATCTCGTCTTGCGAAATCGCGTGATTTCAGCGATAATAGTCTCTACGTCCGAAAATTCGCGGAGAGTATCGGGCCATGATCTCTGACATGCTTACCGCGATAATCATCCTTCTCATGGCCGTTTTGGTGATCTATCCGGTCTCGCGGGTGCTCTGGCAATCGTGGCAGTCGTGGCAGAAGCGGCAGGCAGCCGGAGATAAGGTGATCCGGCGCCGCTGAACGGGGCGCAGCAAAGTCCTTTCCCGCCGGGGTGTCCGGCCAACGGTGCGCCCGGAAGAGTCGGCGCGCGTGCCGGCTTTTCGGTCGTGGTCACCGAATCCGGAGCCGGCGACCCGACGCCTTAGCCCAAGGCCCTCATATGCGTTCTCGGCAGAGGGCGCGGAATTGACCGAATTCATGGTGATTTCAGCGCCTTCCCGTCCGGCCGGCGCGTGCTCAAGGAGGCGGCGCGCCATGTCCTGGCGGTGCTGCTCTCGTTTCACGAACAGCATCGCCATGTGATTCCCACGCATCTCTACGAAGCCGATGATCCGGCCGACCCCGGCGGCCAGAAACCCCTCGTTTTCCCTTCCGAGACCGCTGTCGATGGCTTCGGCAGCGGCAGACCGCGCGAAGGTTTGCCGCCCTGTCTGGTCATGATCGGGGGCGATAAACTGGTCGAACGCCTCCATCGCCCAGGCGGAAATCTCATCGCTGTCCGCC
>JBHIDD010000061.1:0-11242 GCA_046759925.1 Kiloniellaceae bacterium | reverse complement strand
CGATGACGAAGTAGAAGGCGGTGAAGAGGTGCATGTAGGCGTGCCCGAGGCACGAAAACACGAGCGACAGGCGCGCCGACTTCTCGGACATGGCTGGGCCCTCGATGTCCATGGCTTCTCTCTACAGGGCGCGCGGCAGGCGGACAAGGCGACCTGCGCGCATGGCTGCCATGCGGATCCCGGGCCGGACCGGCGCGCGATGGCGCGCCGTTCAGGCCTCTGCGGTCTCTTCCGCGATCCAGTCGAGGAAGGCCGGATTGCCCTTGGCGATCGGCAGCGCCACCACGCAAGGGCAATCGTAGCTGTGCCGTTCCTTGACGAAGTCGATCACCCGCCCGACCAGGCTATCCCGGGTCTTGGCGATGAGCGCGACCTCGGCGCCCTCCTGCACCGCGCCGCCCCACCAGTAGATCGGGGTGATGCCAGGCAGGACGTTGGCGCAGGCGGCCAGGCGCGCCTCGACCAGGGCCCGGCCGAGCGCGGTGGCCTCGGCGCGGTCGCCGGCCGTGATGTAAATCAGGCTGCAGGTCATTGAACCCCCCAACCGGCCCGCCCTTGCGCCGCGCCGGCCGAGCCGCGATCCGGCGCGAACCTTGGCGCAAAGGGGCAATCTAGCTTATCATGGCTCCGGCGCAAGCGGCGTCCACAGGGAGGCGTCATGGTCGCACCCCGCGCGACCGCCGTCCTGCAAAGGCCCCCGGGACGGATCAAACGCTGCCGCCCCACGGCGGTCCAGCGCGCCTGGCTGCGGCGCGGATTGGGACAACCGGGCGGCAAGCTGCCGCTCTTCGACGAGCAGGGGCAAGCATACCGCCCGCGCACGATCCGGAGCTGCCTGGAGCAGGGCTGGGCCGAGCCCTGGATCAGGAACCCGCTCAAGCCCGACTGGCTGGTCTGCAAGCTGACCGCCGCCGGCCGGGCCGCGGTCGCGGAGCGCGGTGCCGGCTTGGATGTCGCCCGACGCGCCGGCTGACCCGCCGGGAGCGAACGTTCTGGACGCGCCGCGACGAGTCGGCCGCGGGCCTATCGGATGGGCGGACGCTTTCGGCCCCGCGCCGCTTCGGATGTTCGCCGACCAGGTTCAGGAACGTGCCAACGACGGCCGGCGCTCCGCCGTCATGGCGTTGGTGGGTGCGCCCGGCCCGGCTAGGTCTTGACAGGCCGCGCCCCGTTCGGCAGATGGCAAGCGTCGGCTGCGCGACGGGCAATCGACGGGAGGCGCGGTGCGGTTCGTCAGCTACAACATACAGTATGGCACCGGCAAGGACGGCCGGGTGGACCTGGATCGCATCGCCGCGGAGATCGGCGAGGCCGACGTCATCGCATTGCAGGAAGTCGACCGCTTCTGGACGCGCAGCGGGAAGCTCGACCAGGCGGCCGAAATCGCCGCGCGCTTTGCCGATTTCCACTGGGCCTTCGGCGCCGGCTGCGACGTCGACGCGAGCTTCCGGGACACGACCGGGCGCCTCGTCAACCGGCGCCGGCAGTTTGGCAACATGCTGCTTGCGCGCACGCCGATCATGTCCTGCCGCAATCACTTGCTTCCGAAGCTTGGCCTCGTTGAGCAGCTCGGCATTCAGCGTTCGGCGCTCGAAGGGGTAATCGCGACGCGCTTCGGTCCGATCCGGGTGTATGCCGTCCACCTGGGGCACGCGGCCGCGCCCGAGCGCCTGAAGCAGATCGAGCGACTCCGGGAGATCGTGGCGTCGGCGCCCTTGGCAGGCGGCGTCTGGTCCGGGCGGAACTACGGACCCGAATGGGAACCGGACGGGCCGCCGCCGCCGATGCCGGACTCGGCGGTCTTGCTCGGCGACTTCAACTGCACGCCGGACTCGGCGGAATACGAGCTGCTTTGCGGCGCGGTGGAGCCGCATTACGGCCGGCTGTCCACCCTCGACGGCCTGATGGATTGCTGGACCGCGGCCGGAAACGAGCTGGATGCCGGGCCCACCCAAGTTGCGAAGGCGGGTCCGGCTCGCGTCGATTATGCGCTGGCCACCCCCGATCTCGCCGACAAGGTGACCGCCATGACGGTCGACGAGGCGGCCCGGGGCTCGGACCACCAGCCGATCCGGGTCGAGATCGCGCTGTGACAAAGGCCGCGTGCCGGGCCGAGGATCCGGCCCTCCTACTTCGACGAGCTCAGCATGAGGGCCTCACCCTGAGCCTGTCGAAGGGTGAGCCACGCGCCCAGAGTAGAATTCAGAGCCGGCCTCAGACGGCGCGGACATGGCTCACTTTGTCGGGCTGGAGGTAGCGGTCGAAAACGGCGCAGACGGTGCGCACGAACGGCCGGCCCTGTTCGGTGACACTGATGCTGGCCTGTTCGACGACGACCAGCCCGTCCGCCTGCATCGGCGCAAGGTCGGACAGCTCCGCGGCGAAGACCCCGGGCGCGCAGTCGAACTCCCGGCAAAGTTTTTCCAGGTCGACCTCGAGATCGCACATCAGCCGCTCGATCACCGCGGCGCGCAGGCGGTCGTCGTCGTCGAGCGCAAGCCCGCGCGCCACCGGAAGCCGGCCCCCGGCCACCGCGTCCCGGTAGGCCCGCAACGGCACCGCGTTCTGGACATGGCCCTGCGGCAACAAGCCGATCGCCGAGGCACCGAAGCCCAAGCGCACCGGCGCATCGTCCGTCGTGTAGCCTTGGAAGTTGCGGTGCAGGCTGCCTTCGCGGGCGGCGATGGCGAGCGGATCCCCGGGCAGCGCGAAATGGTCCAGGCCGATCCAGACGTAGCCCCCCTCCTCGAGCCGGGCGGCGGCCGCCTGGAACTGGGCGAAGCGCCCGGCCGGCCCGGGCAGGGCCGCCTCGTCGATCAAGCGCTGGTGTTTCATCATCCACGGCACGTGGGCATAACCGAAGAGGCAAACCCGCTCCGGCGCGAGTCGCAGCGCCGCCTCGACGGTCGCAAGCAGCCTTTCCACCGTCTGGTGCGGCAGGCCGTACATCAGGTCGATGTTGATGGACCCGACGCCGGCGGCGCGTAGGAGCTCGGCGGCGCGCGCGGTCTGCTCGAAGGACTGCACGCGGTTTACCGCCCGCTGGACCTCGGGATTGATATCCTGCAGGCCCAGGCTGGCCCGGGTGACCCCGACCCGACCCAGCACCGCGGCGACCTCATCGGTGAGCTCGCGCGGATCGCTCTCGACCGCGATTTCCGCCCCGGGCCGCAGCGCGAAGCGGCGGCGCAGGCGATCGAAGAGGCGCGCGAGGCCGTCCGCTTCGAGGACCGTCGGGGTCCCGCCGCCCAGGTGCAGGTGGCAGACGCCGCGCCCTTGGCCGAGAACCCCGGCGGCCAGATCGATCTCACCGAGCAGCAGCTCGAGATAGGCGGCCACCGGCGCGTAACGCCGGACGATCTTGGTGTGGCAAGCGCAGAACCAGCATAAGGAGTCGCAGAACGGAATGTGCAGGTAGAGCGACAGCGGCAGGTCCGGATCCAGGGCGGCGAGCCAACCCCGGTAGTCTTGGGCCTTGACCCGGTCGTCGAACTGCGGCGCCGTCGGATAGCTGGTGTAGCGGGGAACCCGGCGGTCGTACTTGTCCAGGAGCCCGGGGATCATGGTTGAATCATGTCCCCGCCGGGACCGCGCCGCCTTGATCCAGATCAAGCCCGCGCCACCGGCCGGTCGACCCCAACCTCGGCCCTTCGGGTTTTCATCCTCAGGCACTTTCGAAGACGCGCAACCGAAGAAGGCCACGCCAAGGCCGGTGCATGGGCAGCCCACACCAAAGCGGCAGGCGAGAGTAAACCCGCGTGTGGGGCCTATGATCGCCGCACCAGCGGAACTTCCGGCGGCGCCTCCGAGGCCGTCATGTCGGGGTCGGCCTGCACCACGGCTCTCACCGCATGCTCGGTCTGCGCAGGATGGCCCGGGCCTCGGCATGGGCGAGGGCTTGGCGGATGACGTTCCCGGGATCGGGCCATGGGCGTGTCAGAGCACACGGCCACGGTGCAAGGGCGAAGCTGCGACGGCGCGCACCGCACCCTGTGTCATGGTTTCGTTTTGCTAGTCGCAGGGGAACGCTTCGGAAAGCGCCGCCGCGATCAAGCGGTCGGGAGACAAGTGAAGCAGCCCGGGTTGTCCGTCCAGAAACTTCCGCACGACGGCGCTGGCCTGACCCTGGTTCAAGTCCAGCGGAAGGCAGGCACGCTGCCCGTAGAGAGAGCCGCCGCTGCGGGTGACGTTGTTGAGCACCTGGGCCACGCCGACGATGTAGCCGAGGCGAAATCTCGTGTTGGCCGTATCCAACCCCATGAAGCAAAAGTGCGAAAAGTCACGGGCACTGTGATAGTCCGCGCTTACCGGCCGGCTGATCAACAACAGGGCGAGCACCAGGCCGAGGCGACGCATTGGTCCGTATCTCTACCGGCCGATATGAGCCGACGGGAGGAGGTCAGGCGGCACGTTTGGCCGCCTCCTGGCGCACCAGCTGCTCCGGCGCCATCCGCGGACATATATTGCTGCGGATGTAGTCGATGAGGTTCGTCGCGACGCCGCGGATCCGTCTCTCGGTTTCCCCGTCCAGGCAACGGCCCTCCTCATCGAAGACGGTCCGCACGCGCGCCACGGAGACCGGCCCCGGGAGCACGATGGCCCCGACATGCGACAGGACGCTCCGTAAATGTTCGAGCGCCTTGATCGCCCCGATCTGCCCGGCGGCCACCCCCACCAGCGCGACCGGTTTGGTGGCCAAGACGGACGGGAACCCGAGGTTCTCGATAACCAGCTTCGTGAGGCTGCTATAGCTGCCGTGATATTCCGGCGTCGAGAACACCACGCCCGTGGCCTTGGCGACGATGCCCCTGAGGGCCTTCGCAACGTCGGATTCCGGGTCGGTTCCGGGCAGCGGCAGGTTCATCGTGCCGGGCTCGATCACATCAAGGGCAATGTTTTCCTGCCTGTTGATTTCGTCGATCACCAGAGCCAAGGCCTTGGAGGTAAAGTTACCGGGTCGTGCGGTGCCCAACACGGCGGCGATTCGGATGCCATGATCGTCTTGATGCTCCATAACTGCCTCCCTGATTTTCGCATCGGACGTTTGTCCGATGGCCGTGGGCAGAGGCCCGATCGTGTCCCGATCGGAGATCCGGTGCAAACCGCGTCCCACGAAAGGAACGGCCCCGCCGGGGCGGCGCGTCTCTGGGTACGGGGACGGGCGGCGTCATCGGAACCCGGGGACAGTATACCATTTTCTGCGTTGCCGCGCCCGCACCGCCTGAAAGCGCGCCTGTGCGCAGAAGAAAATGGTATACTGTCCCCGGATTCGAGCCCGATTCCGGCCCCTGATTGGGCGAGCGTATCGTGACCGCACGACAAGGGCACCAGGGGCAACACGAGGATTTCTGCGGCTTTCAGCCGGGCGCCAAACGGTCACAAGAACACCGCGGAACCGCGACGGCCCCGCGGCAAGGCATTGATTCAAATTGGTCGGAGCGGCCGGATTCGAACCGGCGACCCCTTGGCCCCCAGCCAAGTGCGCTACCAGACTGCGCCACGCTCCGTCCCGGTCCTGCCTAGTCTGCCGGACGGACCTTATATAGCCTGAGCCAAGATGGCAGGCAATGCGCCATGGCGGCCGCGCGGCGTCCGAACCGCCTTAGCCCTTGGCCTTGCGCAGCATATCCCTGAGTTCGGTCAGCTCGGCCACCAGCGCCCGCAGCTCCTCGCGGCCGGCCGGCTGGGCGCCGTCGGAGTCCGCCCCCGCGGACCTACCCTGGCCTTCGCGCAGCAACCGCTGGACGCCCTTGATGGTGTAGCCCTCGGTATAAAGCAGATTGCGGATCCGGCGCAGCAGATCGACGTCCTCGGGCCGATAGTAGCGCCGGCCGCCGCCGCGCTTGAGCGGCCGGACCGGAGAAAACTTGGATTCCCAGAAGCGCAGCACATGCTGGGGCACGTCCAGCTCCTGGGAGACCTCGCTGATCGTGCGGAAAGCCGCTGCCGATTTTGCTACCTGGCGGACTGCTGGCATGGCTGGTCAAAGGCTCCGGGACGCCCCGCATCCCCGGCGGTCAGCCGCGGGATCGGGACAGGGATTGGTTGATTCGATTCTTCAACACGTGCGAGGCGCGGAAGACGAGGACCCTGCGCGGCAGGATCGGCACCTCTTCGCCGGTCTTTGGATTCCGCCCGATGCGCTCGCCCTTTTGGCGCACGGAAAAACTCCCGAACGACGAGAGCTTCACCAATTCGCCGCGAATCAAGGCACCGGAAATTTCGTTCAACACCGATTCGACCAGATCGGCCGATTCGTTGCGCGAGAGACCGACCTCCTGATAGACGGCCTCGCTCAGATCGGCCCGCGTGACCGTGTCCCCGGCCATGAAGCTCTCCCACTCGCCCCCGTTTTTCAAAAACGTTACCCCATGCCCGGCGGAGGGTCAAACCTCCAACGGGCACCGCAGGATGGACGAGTTGCTTGATATGCCGTCGAGATATCGCGTGCGGCGGGTGAACGCTACCAGCGCAACAGGGCGGAACCCCAGGTAAAGCCACCGCCCATGGCCTCCATGAGGATCAGATCGCCCGGCTGGATACGATGGTCGTCCACCGCCTCGCAGAGCGCCAGCGGAATCGACGCCGCCGAGGTGTTGGCATGGCGGTCCACGGTCACCACCACCCGATCCGGCGGCAGATTGAGCCGGCGCGCCATGGCCTCGATGATTCGCAGATTGGCCTGATGCGGAATCAGCCAGTCGATATCGCCCGGCGTGAGGTCGTTGGTCTCCAGGGCGATATCGATCGCCTCGGCCATCCGCACCACGGCGTGACGGAAGACCTCTCTGCCCTCCATGCGCACGTGGCCGACCGTACCCGTCGCCGAGGGGCCCCCGTCGACGTAGAGGGCATCGTGATGCCGCCCGTCGGAATAGATGTGGGTCGACAGCAGGCCGCGGTCCTCGGCCCGGCCCGCGGACTCGCCACGCTCCAGGACCACCGCGCCCGCGCCGTCGCCGAAGAGAACGCAGGTGGAGCGGTCGGCCCAGTCGAGGATGCGCGAGAAGGTCTCGGCGCCGACGACCAGCGCGGTCCTGGCCTGCCCGAGCCGAATGAAGTTGTCGGCAACCGCGAGCGCATAGACGAAGCCGGTGCACACCGCCTGCACGTCGAAGGCGGCGCCCCGGGTCATGCCGAGGCGCGCTTGGATTCGCGTTGCGGTGGCCGGAAAGGTCTCGTCGGGAGTCGAGGTCGCGCAGACGACGAGATCGAGGTCATCGGGCTCCAGACCCGCCTTGCCGAGCGCCGCCTCGGCCGCCTTGATCCCGAGATCGGACGTGCGCTCGTCCTCGGCCGCGACCCGGCGTTCGCGGATGCCGGTGCGCTGCTGGATCCATTCGTCGGAGGTGTCGACGGTTTCCGCAAGCTGGTGGTTCGTGAGCACCCGGGCCGGCAGGTAGGAACCGCAGCCGGTGACTTGGGAGCGCAGCACCATCACCCAGCCGCCGCCCGTGCGTTGTGCGGCTGCTGCGTTATCGCGGCGAAGTCGGATCGGGTCTTTTCGATGATGCCGTGCGTCTTCATGTCGATGGCGACCCCGATTGCGTTGGCGAAGCCGAGCGCATCGGTGCCGCCGTGGCTTTTCACCGTAATGCCGTTGAGGCCGAGGAAGATCGCGCCGTTGTAACGGCGCGGATCGACCCGCTTGCGCAATTTGCGCATCGCCGGCCGGGCGAGCAGATAGCCGAGACCTGCCAGGATCGAGCTCTTGAAGGTGCGCCGGACGTATTCGATGATCATTTTCGCCGTCCCTTCCGCGGTCTTCAGAGCGACGTTGCCGGTAAACCCATCCGTTACCACCACGTCGACCGTGCCCTTGGCGATGTCGTCGCCCTCGACGAAGCCGACGAAGTGACCCGGCAGGTCGGTCTCGCGCAGGACGGCGCTGGCCTCGTGGAGCGCCTCATGGCCCTTGAGCTCCTCGGAGCCGACGTTCAGCAGCCCGTAGGTCGGCTGGAGCACGCCGAGGACACAGCGGGCGAAGGCATTGCCCATGACCGCAAAATCGACCAGGTTCTTGGCGTCACAGGAGACGTTGGCGCCGAGATCGAGCATCAACGATTCGCCCCGCATCGTCGGGAAGAAGGCCGCGATCGCCGGCCGGTCGACGCCCGGCACGGTCTTGAGCACGAGCTTCGCCATGCCCATCAGAGCCCCGGTGTTGCCGGCCGAGACGACGCCGCCGGCCTTGCCTTCGTGCACCGCATCGATGGCCAGCCGCATGCTCGAATGGCGGCCGCTGCGCATCGCCACCGAGGGTTTTTCGTCCGCGCTGACCACGTCGTCGGTATGCACCAGGGTGGTGACCGCCTTGAGCTTCTTCATGTTGTTCAGAAGCGGCGCGACCTCGCTTTCCCGGCCGAACATGAGGAAATGCACGTTCGGGAAGCGCTGGCGGGCGATATTGGCGCCGCTGACCACCACCCGCGGGGCGGCGTCGCCGCCCATGGCATCAAGAGCTATGGTCAGGCGACCGCTCACCTCGTCGTCATCCCTGTCATGCAACCTTCGGCCGGCTGGATTTCGTCCAAGAGGTCTAAACTAGACACCCTCGACTTCGACGACCTCGCGGCCGTCGTAATGCCCGCAGGACTTGCAGAGGTGATGCGGGCGCTTCAGTTCGCCGCAGTTGGGGCATTCACGATAGGCGCTCGCCGGAAGCGCGTCATGCGCCCGCCGCATGTTGCGGCGCGACCTGGAAACCTTTTTCCTTGGAACAGCCATGACCGTCGTCTTTCGATTCGAATCGGCGTTCTCGATGCCGCTTCTTAGCCAAAAACAGCCCTTCCGGCAAGCCTGGCCGGCGCTCCGCAACGGGATCCGTCATTCCCCACGTTTGAGGCCCCGGAGAACCGCGAAGGGGCTGTGCCGTTCCGGCCCTTCCTGCGCCCCGCCGGAGCTTCCGCCGGCGAGCTTCGCGCCCGGAGCCCGGGGATAAGGGTCGAGCGCCAGGGCGAGCTGCTGGGCCACCGCCTCGCCCAACTCGATGCCCCCGGGACCGGCCGGCTCCGGCGGATCCTCCGCCTCCAGGTCTATGAAGTCCGCGTGATCCGCGGTCTCGAGCGGCGCGAAGGTGTAGAGCTGGCTGAAACTCTCCTCAAGGTAGCTCTTTACCGGCTCGAGGCTGACCACACAAGCCTGCGTCACCTCCGCCGCGAAACGGCCGCTGACCCGAACGAGCCCCCGACCGCCGCAGCGCCTGAGGCGCAGGCTGGCCGTCAGACGGTCGAGCGCAAGGAGCCCGAAGCGCTTGGCCAGCCCCGCGCGTTCCTCGGCGCTTGCCGCGATTTCCTCGACGATGTCCCGCTGGCCGATCCTTTCAAGCGGGACAAGACGCGAGAACTCGACGGGCTGCTGGGGCCACGTCGCCATTCCCCACCCTCCGGCTTCGCCCTCTCTCATGACAGGGTGACACGTGCGACGGCCACTGCGCGGTCATTCGGTTGGGAGCGCGGTTCAGGTGATGCGGGCACATCACCAGAGCCGCACGACGCCGCCCAAGGCCGCCCGAGGGGTCGTTATTCGCGCCCCCTGGCGGGCATCAGCCCCGCTTGCCGAAGTCCGGCATCATGGGCGCCGGTTCGCGCGGAACGGCGACCCGGCGGATCGCCGCAGGCCCCGCGAACCCCAATCCATGCCCAAGTCCCAAGCGTCTCGGCCATATTGCGATCCGAAGACAGGTCCTCGGGCGCGCAAAGCGGCGCAATCTAGGCAAAGCCCGCGGCCGGGTCAACGGATTTTCCACAAGGCTTCAAGCGCCCTCGGCCGGCTCGGGCGGCGGGCCGAAGGACAATGTCCCGGCCAGGAGGGCAGCCAATGCCGGCCCGGCCAGCGCGCCCGCCTCGCGGCGCATGTAGGCGGCAACCGCCCTGACGCAGGCCGGGTCCGGATCCACCGTGCCGTAGAGGTTGCGCCGAAGCGCCGAGTCCAGGTCCGCCTCGGCGCCTTCGAGCCCCGCCTGGTAAGCGGCGATGCGGCCGTAAAGGCCCTGCGCCATCTGCCTGACCCGCCGGCCGACGCCCAGGTCTCCCGCGCCCAACTCGCGCAGGCCCCGGTCCATGTCCATGAACAGCGTATCGAACAGGGCTTGGGCGAGCTCCGCCGCAGCCGGATGGTCCTGTTTCAGGCGGTGCAGGACCAAAAAGGCGTGCAGCGCCACCAGGTCGAAACGCCCATCCAGGGTGTCGGGCACGCCACAGGCGCTGTAGAACTCGGGCCGGCGCGCCTGCTCGACGATCCGGAGATAGAGGGCCCGGGCCGGCGCTTCCTTCGGATGGCGACGGAACAATCTGCCGAGAACCATGCACGCCCGTCCTGACCGGCCGCCATGACAAGAATTTCCGGGCTTGAAATGACAGCGCGGACCTGTTTAATCAAGTCATAAGGGCGGCTCGAACACGCAAGAATGGGCAACGGGAATCATGCGAAAACCGTCGAAACCGCACGATCGCTTCGATCTCCGGCCTCTGTTGTTTGCCGGCGCCGTGGCGCTTACCACCGGCGCCTGCGAGCAGACCGTGCAGGTCCGCGGCAACCTACCCGACCCGGAGATCGTTTCCAAAATCACTCCGGGCATCGATTCCCGTGTCGATATCGAAAGCCTGCTTGGCTCGCCCTCGGCCATTTCCACCTTTCAGGACAGCAAGTGGTACTACATCGGTCAGAAGACCACGCGGTTCGCCTTCTTCGAGCCGGAGGTGCTCGAACGCAAAGTGCTCGTCGTGTCGTTCGACCAAGCCGACCGGGTCGCCGGCACCAAGACCTATACCCTGGAAGACGGCCAGATCGTCGATCCGGTGGACCGCATCACGCCGACCGAAGGCCGCGAGCTCACCTTCCTGCAGCAAATGTTCGGCAACCTGGGCCGGTTTACCGGCGCCAAGAAAGAATAGCCGCGGGGTCGCGGTGGGAAACAGGAAATGCCAAATTTACTTGCTGTAAAACAGAAACTTAGTAACCGTCTTTAAACCTCTGTTTCAGAAAAAGCCCGGGGGCGCGGGGCCGTAGGCGCTTCGTAACCGAGGTCGCTTAGCCGGCGAGCCCGGCCAGCAGCAACAAGGCCACGATATTGGTGATCTTGATCATCGGATTGACCGCCGGGCCGGCGGTATCCTTATAGGGATCGCCCACGGTGTCTCCGGTTACGGCCGCCTTGTGGGCCTCCGAGCCCTTGCCGCCGTGATTGCCGTCCTCGATGAACTTCTTGGCGTTGTCCCAGGCGCCGCCGCCGGCGGTCATC
>JBHIDD010000060.1:0-11341 GCA_046759925.1 Kiloniellaceae bacterium | reverse complement strand
GTAGCCGTCGGGCAGGCCCATGATGAAGTCATGGATGTGCGCGGCGCGGGCGGCGTCCTCGACGGCTTGTCGGTCGGCATCCGTCTGGCCGTAACGGATGTTGTAGAAGATGGTGTCGTTGAACAGCACGGTGTCCTGCGGGACGATGGCGATGGCGGCGCGCAGCGTAGCCTGCGTGTAGTCGCGGATGTCGCGGCCGTCGATGCGGATGTGGCCGGCGTCGACGTCGTAGAAACGGTAGAGCAGCCGGGTCAGGGTCGATTTGCCGGAGCCGGAGTGGCCGACCACCGCGATGGTGCCGCCCGAGGGAATCTGAAAGTCGACGCCGTGCAGGATTGTTCGTCGCCGGTCGTAGCCGAAGTGGACGTTCTCGAAAGCGACGGTCGGGCAGCTTGCGCCGTGTAGCGGAATCGCGTCTTCTTTATCCTGCACGTCCTGGCGCTCATCGAGCAGGCCGAACAGGCGCTCCATGTTGGTCAGGGCCTGTTTGACCTCGCGATACACCATGCCGAGCAGGAATAAAGGCGCGGACAACTGCAGCAGATAGGCGTTCACCAGCACCAGGTCGCCGATCGTCAGGGTGCCGGCGGTCACGCCGGCGGCGGCCCGCCACATCATGGCCGTGACCCCGAGCGCGATGACCGCGGTCTGGCCGAGGTTCAGCACGGCCAGCGAGGTGCGTGCCTTGACGCGGGTGTTCTCCAGGTGGCGCAGGTTCTGGTCGTAGCGCGAGGCTTCGTGGGCCTCGTTATTGAAGTACTTGACGGTCTCGTAGTTGAGCAGTGAGTCGACCGCGCGCTCGTTGGCGCGGGTGTCGGCCTCGACCGCGGCCCGGTAGTACCGGGTGCGCCACTCGGTGACGGAGAAGGTCCAGAGGGCGTAGCCGGCCAGCGTGCCGAGGGTGATGAAGGCGAAACCCCAGTCGTAGATCCAGACCAGCACCACGGTGACCAGCAATACCTCGATCGCGGTGGGCAGGATGGTGTAGAGCGTCCAGTCGAGCAGGTCGGAGATGGCGGTGCCGCCGCGCTCGACGTCGCGGGCGACGCCGCCGGTGCGGCGACCCAGGTGAAACCTGAGACTCAAAGCGTGCAGATGCTGGAATACCTTGAGGGTGATCGCCCGCGAGGCCCGCGCCATGACGCGGGCGAACACGACCTGGCGTAGCTCGGTGAACAGCGTGACGCTGATGCGCGCGGCGCCGTAGGCCAGGAGCAATGCGACCGGCAGGACCAGCAGGCTCGGCTCGACGTTGAGCTGATCCACGATGCCCTTGAGGGCGAACGGCACCGCCAGGTTGGCGAGCTTTGCCGCCAGGATCAAGAGCATGGCGACGATGATGCGCCCGAGGTAGGGGCGCAGGTACGGGATGACTTCCCTGACCACACTGAGATCCCCGCGGGCGCCGCCGGCTTTCTCGATCGGCGCGACCAGATCTTCCCGGTCCTCGGCGGGAACCGGGGCATCGAGCGGGCGATTGGCGTCAGTGCTCAAGTGGGCTGCTCCTGCTCCTTACGCTGATCCGGGAGAATTGGATTGCTGTCGGTGAGCATGCCCGAAGTGTGACCGCGGTGGGGGTCGGGGGGCAAGGCCGGCGTTCAGGCGGCCTGTGCCCGGGGATGAGCGAGTTGCTGGGGCGCGGTTTCCGGTGGACGAGAGAAGGCCCGCCGGTGCGGGCCTTCCCCGGTGGTGGTGACCGGTTGCTACTTGCCGAAACGGTACTGAAGGCCGATCGAGACCACGTCGCTGTGGATGGGGTCGAGCTCGTAACGGGTCCAGTCGCCGATGAGTGAGAGGTTGGGCGTGAAGTCGACCTTGGCGCCGCCACCGTAGAACGGGTTCTCGTTGCCGGGCACCGAGACCGCGAGACCGTCGAGCTGGACGTCGACCTCCCAGACGAATACGCCGGCCCGGGCGAACAGCGAGAGCTGATCGGTCAGGGGCGTACCGAGGGTTGCGCCCAGGCTCCAGCCGTCGGTGGTGAGCCGGGTGCGGGCGGCAACGCCGCCGAGGTCGATGGTCCTGTCGAAGTCGCCGAAGTTATGGTAGCCGGCCTCTATCCCCAAAAACTCGCCGAGCAGGAAGCCGGCGTAGAAGCGATACGCGGTCTCCTCGGTATCGAGGACGAATCCGTTGAAGTCCTGGTCGAAATGCGAAGAGCCCAGCGCTGCGCCGATGTAGGGCCCGGTGTCGGCCTGCGCGAGTGCGGGCAGCAAGGATACCGCCGCGAGCAGGCCCGTAAGGGCTTTGACCTTTGTCATTGCTATCTCCTTTTGGCCGCCAGAAGACAGAAGCTGCACAAGCGGGGCTATTAGGCCGGAGGGTTCCTGAAGCCAGGCTGAAGGAAGCCGGTGTGCTGGCCGACATCGGGGCAGGCGGGCAACGGCGTAGTCTCGCGGTGCGGCTCGCGGTATCGTGTCGGGCATCGGTGGTTTTCTCGAGGATGTCATGCACGGCGGTGAGCTGATTGCCGGGGAATGCAAATCACAGGGGGTCGAGCATCTCTTTACCCTGTGCGGCGGTCATATCTCGCCGATACTCGCAGGGGCCAAGAAGCTCGGCATCCGGGTGATCGACGTGCGCGACGAGGCCACTGCCGTGTTCGCGGCCGATGCCGTGGCGCGGCTCACCGGCAGGCCGGGGGTGGCCGCGGTCACCGCCGGTCCCGGGCTGACCAACACCATCACCGCGATCAAGAACGCCCAGCTGGCCCAGTCGCCGGTGGTGGTGATCGGCGGCGCCGCGCCGACGATTTTGAAGGGAAAAGGGGCGCTTCAGGACATCGACCAGCGGGCACTCGTCGGCCCGCACGTCAAGTTCGTGCGATGCGTGCGCCGGGTGCGCGAGCTCGTGCCGGCAGTGCGGCAGGCGTTCGCCCGTGCCAGGCAGGGGGTGCCGGGGCCGGTGTTCGTGGAGTGCCCGGTGGACCTCCTGTATCCGGAGTCGGTCATCCGGGGCTGGTACGAGCAGGCGGCGCCAGCGGGGGGCGGGTTGACCGCGCGGCTGCTGCGGGGCTACCTGGAGATCCACTTGCGCCGGCAGTTCGCCGGCGGGGGTGGTTTGTTTGGGACTGTCGAGGCGGTCACGGCGCCGCGGGCGTCTTCGTCTGAGCTGGCGCGGGTTTTTGCCGCGCTCGGTGAGGCCGAGCGGCCGTTGCTGCTGATCGGCAGCCAGGCGCTGCTGCACGAGCGAAAGGCTGCGGAGCTGGTGCGCTCGGTGGAGGCGCTCGGGCTGCCGGTGTATCTCTCCGGCATGGCGCGCGGCCTGCTGGGCAAGGCCCATCCGCTGCATCTGCGCCATCAGCGGCGGCTCGCCCTGCGCGAGTCCGATTGCGTCGTGCTGGCAGGCGTGCCCTGTGACTTCCGGCTGGACTACGGCAATCACATCCCCCGCCGGGCCCGGCTGGTGTCGGTCAATCGCAGCCGGCGCGATCTCACCCTCAACCGGCGCCCGAGTATTGCCGTGCAGAGCGATGCCGGCAGTTTTCTATGCGAGCTCGCCGGCGCTGCCGGTGCGGGCAGCGCAGCGGGACAGAATCGCAGTGACTGGCTGGTCTCCCTGCGGGCGCGGGACGAGGCAAGGGAAGGCGAGATCGATGCGCAGGCGGCAGAGGCGAGCGCGCACGTCAATCCGCTGTACCTGTTGCGGGCGATCGATGCGGCGCTCGCCGATGACAGTATCGTGGTCGCCGACGGCGGGGATTTCGTGGCCACGGCCTCGTACACGGTGCGCCCGCGCAGGCCGCTGTCGTGGCTGGACCCGGGCGCCTTCGGCACCCTGGGGGTGGGCGCGGGGTTCGCGGCCGGGGCGAAGCTTGCCCGCCCGGGTGCCGAGACCTGGATCCTCTACGGGGACGGCGCCTTCGGCTACAGCCTGATCGAGTTCGAGACCTTCGTGCGGCTCGGGATTCCGGTGATCGCGGTGATCGGCAACGACGCCTGCTGGTCGCAGATCGCGCGCGAGCAGGTCAAGCTGCTGGAAAACGACGTCGGCACGCGGCTTCGACACACCGACTACCATCTGGCGGCCGAGGGCCTGGGCGCCAGGGGTTTTCTGCTGTCGGCGCCGGATCAGGTCGAGGGCGTGCTTCAGGAGGCGAAGCAGGCCGCCGCCGCGGGTAAGCCGGTGCTGATCAATGCACTGCTGGGCTCGTCGTCCTTTCGCGAGGGCTCGGTGTCGATGTAGGCCCGAGACCGGCGAGCCATGCCGCCAGCCTCGTGAGCCGCTCGCGCAGGCCGGCCGGCATCTCGCGCAACAGCGCGGGCATGTCGTCGGGGTCGATGCCGTCCAGGAAGTTCTTGACGGCCAGGCCGAGCTCGGTGTCGCCGCAGACGGTGAGCTCGCGGCGGAAGAAAAAGGTGTCGGGATCCTCGTGCCGCAGGCCGAGCGCGACGAAGTAGGGGGACTCGCCGGAGATCACCACGTCGGCGGGGCTGGTGCGCTCGAGCAGCACCAGGCGGCCGTCTCTGAGGGAGATCGGCCAGCTGAGATCCAGGTCGGAGATACGGATGAGGACCGTGCGGTGCTCCAGGAAATCCAGCCGTTGCTCCTCGATGGGCCGGGCGAAAAACCTGTTCAGGGTGAGCTCGATGCCGGCGCGCTCGAGCGGCGCGGGCGTGAGCCGGATCAGGGGCCTGAGCAGGGTGGCCGCGACCGCGGCGGGCGGCGGCGGCAGCGGGAATCGATCGAGCATGCGGTTGAGCTCCGAGTGTGCTGAAAAGCCTACGCTAACGCGAAGCGGGGGGCGGAAATTGCGCCAGCGCAAAAAAAGGGGGCGCGCCGGATAATAAGCTGCGCCCCAGCGAATAGCGGAGATCAGCGTGGAACTGTTGTGCCCGGCGGGCAATTTACCGTCTTTGAAAGCGGCGATCGATCACGGCGCCGATGCGGTCTATGTCGGGTTCCGGGACGCGACCAATGCGCGCCACTTCGCCGGGCTGAATTTCGGGCTGGCAGAGATGCGCCGCGGCGTCGCGTATGCGCACGCGGCCAGGCGCAAGATGCTGGTCGCGGTCAACACCTACCCGTCGCAGTCCAACTGGGCCCACTGGCAGCAGGCGGTGGACACCGCGGCCGAGCTGGGGGTCGATGCGCTGATCGTGGCCGATATCGGGGTCATGGACTACGCCGCCGCGCGCTGGCCGAACCTGGCCCTGCACCTCTCCGTGCAGGGATCCGCCACCAACGTCGATGCGATCGAGTTCTATGCAGCGCATTTCGGGATCCAGCGGGCGGTGCTGCCGCGGGTGCTGTCGCTCAGCCAGGTCACGAGTATCGTGCGCCACACCGACGTTCCGGTCGAGGTGTTCGGGTTCGGCAGCCTGTGCATCATGGCGGAAGGCCGCTGCCTGCTGTCGGGCTATGTGACCGGCCGCTCGCCCAATACCTTCGGCGCCTGCTCGCCGGCATCGCACGTGCGCTGGCAGGAGCAAGACGGCCGGCTCGAGGTCCGCCTCAACGAGCTTTTGATCGATCGCTTCACGGACGGCGAGCCGGCCGGCTACCCGACCATCTGCAAGGGGCGCTACCGGGTGGACGGGGCCACCTGCTACGCGCTGGAGGAACCGACCAGTCTCAGCACCCTGGATATCCTGCCGCAGCTTCGTGACGCCGGCATCGCGGCCATCAAGGTCGAGGGCCGCCAGCGCAGCGCCGCTTACGTGTCCCAGGCGACCCGCATCATGCGCGCCGCCATCGATGCGTGCATGCGCGACGAGGGTGACTACCGGCCGCTGGAAAGCTGGGAGGCCGGCCTCGCCCGGCTCTCGGAAGGCAGCCAGACCACCCTCGGCGCCTATGACCGGCCCTGGTCGTGACTGCTGCCGTGGCACCGAAGGCCTCGTCCGATCCTGTCCCGGCCCTGTCACTGGGACCGGTGCTCTACTACTGGCCGGCCAGGCGCCTGCTGGACTTCTACGCCCGGGTCAGGGACTGGCCGGTCGAGATCATCTACCTGGGCGAGGTGGTCTGCGCCAAGCGCCGTGCGCTGGACCTCGAGGAATGGCTCGAGGTTGCCGGCATGCTCAGGGAGGCCGGCAAGGAAGTCTATCTGTCGACCATGACCCTGCTGGAGGCGGCATCGGAACTGGGGCTTACGCGGCGCATCTGCGCAAACGGCGATTATCCGGTGGAGGCGAACGACATCGCCGCGGTCTATCAGCTCGGCAGGCGCGGGGCGGGGTTCGTCACCGGCCCGTCCATCAACATCTACAACTCGAGGACCCTGGACAAGCTCATCTCGCTGGGACTGACCCGCTGGACCCTGCCGGTGGAGCTCGGCGCGGCCGCGCTGGCCGAGATCGGCCCGGGCGCATCGCAACCAGTCGCCACCGAGGTGTTCGCCTGGGGCAGGCTGCCGCTCGCCTGGTCGGCCCGCTGCTTCACGGCCCGCGCCGTGCAGCGCGCCAAGGACGACTGCGGGTTTGCCTGCCTGGAGGACCCGGACGGGCGGCTGCTGACCACGCGCGACGAAGTGCCGTTCCTGACCCTGAACGGCATCCAGACCCAGTCGGCCCTGACCCAGAACCTGGCGCCGGCCATGCCTGAGATCCGCGCGCTGGGTGTGGACGTAATGCGGCTCAGCCCGCAGTCCGAGGGCATGGAGCTGGTGGTGGCCGCATTCGACCGGGTGCGCCGCGCCGCGGTGCCCGGGCAGACCGATCTCGATGCGCTGGCCTCGCTCGCCCCGGTCGGCTGCTGCGACGGGTTCTGGCACGGGGAGCCCGGCTTCGAACGCGCCGGGGCGGTGCCCGCATGAGCAAAAGCGCGGCGCGAGGACGCCTACCGAGGCTAGGCGAAGGCCCGGTCTCGCAATGGCTTCAGAACCGGCGCCGGCGCCGCTTCCGCGACCTGCGGTCGTTTACAGAGCATCTCGAGCGCCGCGGCGAGCTGTTGCGGGTCAGGCAGGCGATCGACCGCAAGCTGGAGATCACCGAGCTGTGCCGGCGCAGTATTCAAAAAGGCGGGCCGAGTTTTTTGTTCGAGAACGTCCGCGGCAGCGACATGCCGGTGCTCGGCAACCTGTTCGCGCGTCCGGAGCGGGTGGCGCAGGCACTCGGCATGCAGACGCTGGCCGATCTGCGCCAGGCAGGCGAGCTGCTGCGCTTTTTCAAATCGCCCGAGATCCCGGCCGACCTGGGAGAGGGGCTGGCGAGCCTGCCGCAATATGCGCGGCTTACGCACCTGCGACCGGCCGTGAGGCACGATGCGCCCTGCCGCGAGCGCGAGTGGCGCGGCGAGGCGGTGGATCTGGCGCGGCTGCCGATCGCCACCTGCTGGCCGGAGGACGCCGGGCCGCTGTTGACCTTCGGCCTGGTGGTGACCCGGGGTCCGGCAAAGCCCAGGTTGAACGTGGCGGTCTATCGGCAGCAGCCGATCGGGCGCAACAGGCTGATCATGCGCTGGCTGGCGCACCGCGGCGGCGCCATCGATTATCGTGAATGGCAGGCGGCGCACCCCGGCAAGCCGTTTCCGGTCAGCGTCGTGATCGGGGCCGATCCGGCGACCCTGGTGGCGGCGGTGGCGCCGATCCCGGACACCCTGTCCGAGTACCAGTTCGCGGGGCTGCTGCGCGGCGCACCTACCGAGCTGACGCCCTGCCTGGGCAACGACCTGTCGGTGCCGGCGAGCGCCGAGATCGTGCTCGAGGGTCACATCCGTCCCGGGGACGAGGCCGACGAGGGACCGTTCTGCGATCATACCGGCTATTACAACGCCGTCGCGCCGTTCCCGGTGTTCACGGTCGAGGCCATGACCAGCAGGCGGGATCCGATCTATCACAACACCTACATGGGCCGGCCGCCGGAGGACGAGCCGTCCATGCTGGCCGCGGCGCTGAACGAGCTGTATGTGCCGCTGCTTCAGGAGCAGTTTCCCGAGATCGTGGATTTCTACCTGCCGCCGGCGGCCTGCTCCTACCGCCTGGCGCTGGTCAGCATCCGCAAGCAATACGCCGGGCACGCGCGCCGTATCATGTTCGGCATCTGGTCATACCTCCGGCAGTTCACTTACACCAAGTTCGTCATCGTCACCGACGACGACATCGATATCCGCGACATGAACGCCGTGCTGTGGGCCGTGTCCACCCGCGCCGACCCGGTCCGCGACACCACGCTGATCGAGGGCACGCCGATCGACTACCTGGATTTCGCAAGCCCCGCCGAGGGTCTCGGCGGCAAGCTGGGCCTGGATGCGACCACCAAGTATCCTGCGGAGAGCGCGCGGCCCTGGGGCCGGGTGGCGAGCATGTCGCCGGAGATAAAGCAGCGCATCGACGCGCTGTGGTCGGCGCTCGGGCTGGACCGGGCCTGAGCCTGGAAATGGCGGCGGGCCCACCCCGAAAGCGGGCAATCGCAGCAAAGGCGTGGGACAATAGCTGTGCGGTTGCCGGGTCATCCGGCAGGTCTGCCGCGCTCGTACACCGATGAACAGGCACTACAGCAAGGTCAGAAACATCGCCGAGTACCGGCACCGCCAAAAAGCCTGCCGGCACTGCGACGTTTTTTTGATGTGCTTCCCGGCGGCCGTGGCCGACGGCTGGCGCCATCTGGACGAGCTGAACCTGCGCCACCGGTCGCTGGCCCGCGGTCGCCACCTGATCCTGAGCGGCGATCCGCTGCGCAGCCTGTTCGTGCTGCGGCGCGGCTCGCTCAAGTGCTACGAGCTGTCCGCCGACGGCGATGCGCTGGTCACCGGCTTTCACGTCCCCGGTGAACTGGTCGGGCTCGGTGCGATCGGCGGCAACGCCCACAGCAGCTGTGCGGTCGCGCTGGAAGAGCTCGAGTATTGCGAGATCCCGGTGCGTACCTTCAGGCAGCTGCAGGAGACCAACGCGGACGTGCGGCGCCTGACGGATGAGCTTCTGCGCCGCAACCTCCGCATCGCCCAACGCCAGCTCTTGATCATCCGATACCTGGACGCGCGCGCCCGGGTCGCGATGTTCTTCCTCGACATCGCGGTGCGCATCGGCGGGCAGGCCTGCACGGGGCGCGAGTTCCGGCTCGGCATGGACCGGCGCGACATCGCCGATTACCTAGGCCTGACGACTGGCACGGTGTCGCGCACCATCACCGGCTTCGAGCAGGCTGGGCTCCTGGATGCGCGCGGCAAGACCATCCGGATCCTGGACAGCAAGGGGCTTTTGTCCCTGGCCGGGCCGATCCGGGCGCCGCTCGACTACGCAGCGCCCTGACACGCGCCAACTGCTGCAATAGACAGACTGCTAAGCCCAGTCGAACTTTGCCGTGAAGTGCCGCAGGTACTTCGGCGCCTCGACGATGCGCATGCCCCTGATCGACTCGCGCCGCTGCCACAGCTGGCAGATTGCCTCGACCACGTAGTCCATGTGGCTCTGGGTATACACGCGCCTCGGGATTGCGAGGCGCACGAGGTCGTGGCGGGCGGCACGCTCCTCGCCGGTGTGCGGGTCGGCACCGAACATCACGGTGCCGATCTCGACGCCGCGGATGCCGGCTTCCTTGTACAGCTCCACCGACAGCGCCTGGCCGGGGTACTGCAATGGCTCGATGTGCGGCAGGAAGCCTCGCGCATCGAGATACACGGCGTGGCCGCCGGCCGGCGTCACCACCGGAATGTCCTGCTCCGCGAGGTGGCGCACGGCGTAGCGGGTCGACAGCAGCCGGTAGTCGAGATAGTGCTCGTCGAGCACCTCGTGCAGGCCGACGGCTATGGCATCCAGGTCCCGGCCGGCCAGGCCGCCGTAAGTCGGGAAGCCCTCGGTGAGGATCAGGATGTTGCGCTCGCGGCGCGCCAGATCGGCGTCGTTGGTGCACAGGAATCCGCCGATGTTCGCAAGCGCATCCTTCTTTGCCGACATGGTGCAGCCGTCGGCGTAAGCGAACATCTCGCGGGCGATCTCCGCCGGCGAGCACGACTCGTAACCGGGCTCCCGGCGCTTGATGAAATGCGCGTTCTCGGCGAAGCGGCAGGCGTCGATATAAAAGGGAATGCCGGCGGCGCGGGCGATGCGGCTGATCTCCCGGATGTTGGCCATGGAGACCGGCTGGCCGCCGCTGGAGTTGTTGGTGACGGTGACCAGGACGATGGGAATGCGCTCCGGCCCCTCGTCGGCGATCAGTTGCTCGAGCGCCTTGGTATCCATGTTGCCCTTGAACGGCGCGTCGGACTGTAGCCGGGCGGCCTCGGCGCAGGGCAGGTCGAGGGCCTTGCCGCCGAAGAACTCGATGTTCGCCCGGGTGGTGTCGAAGTGCGCGTTGTTGGGCACGATCGAATCCGACTTGACCGTGACGCTGAACAGGATATGCTCGGCGGCCCTGCCCTGATGGGTCGGAATGACCTCGTCGAAGCCGAAAATCCCGGTCACGGCGTCGCGGAACCGGTACCAGCTCCGGGCGCCGGCGTAGGACTCGTCGCCGCGCATGATCATGGACCAGGCGTCCGAGGACATGGCGCTGGTGCCGGAATCGGTCAGCAGGTCGATGATCACGTCTTCGGCGCGCAGCAGAAACGGGTTGTAGTGGGCGTCGCGGATCATGGCTTCGCGCTGCTCGACACTCGTCAGCTTGATGGACTCGACCATCTTGATCCGAAAGGGCTCGATGATTGTCTTCATAGGAAGGCTCCGCGGCCCGTGATCGCGAGCCGAAAGGAAGGGGGAAATTACACGGGAATCGGGGCTCCCTGGCTCTACGTAGTTGCCGAAGGCCAAGCCTTGCCTGCGCCCGGGGCCTTATAGCGACATCTACGGATACTCGGCCCGCCGGATGGATGAAAAAATCCCTTGTCTGTCTTTTGCGGAAACGACGAATCAATGGATGCAGGCGGTGAGACAGCACCGGTCGCTTCGACCGATCCGGGGGGACGCGTGTTCACCAGGGCGGAGCCGCTGCCGCCGCCGGTTGCGACCTATACGATATCCGCGCGCAGCAAGTCTCCCGACGCGCCGGTATTCGCTTTCCTGAGAAACCACTACGGTAATGTGCCCCTGCGCGAGATCGACAGCCTGTTCGGCTTCGTCGAACGCAGCACGCTGTACGGCGGGCGGGCGTTCACGCGGCGGGAGCTGTCCGACCGCGACGTCTACCAGCTCAACAACGCGGGTATCGGTGTCCGGCTGCCGATGTCGAACCACTTTGCCACCCGTGCGGAATACGAGGCCAACCTGGCGCTGCTGGAGAAATACCACCGGCCCTGCAATTCCGTTATCGTCACCAACGACGATCTGGCCAGATGGATCCGGCAGGACTTTCCCGACTACAAGATCGACGCGAGCGTCATCAAGAACGTCAAGACGCATCGAAAGATCAAAAAGACCCTGGAGCTCTACGATTCACTGGTCCTGCCGATGCGTCTCAACGAGGAT
>JBHIDD010000059.1:0-11405 GCA_046759925.1 Kiloniellaceae bacterium | reverse complement strand
GGGGCCTCCGGCGCCTCGATGGGTGCGATGAGCGCGGGATCGTCGTTGGCGGCGTCGTTGATCCGGGGCGAGACCCGGTAGAGCGTCATGGCCGCGCCCGGGTCGGGCCTGAGCAGCGCCCGCGCCTCGTCCGGCGGGGTTTCGGGATCGAGCCAGGCGGCCAAGGCGGCGGGGTCGAGGATCACCGGCATGCGGTTGTGGAGCGGCCGCAGAAGCGCGTTGGCCTCGGTCGTGATGATCGTGCAGCTCTCGATCCTCTCGGCGGCTGCGGGCCCGCCGGGCGGCGCGGTCCACCGCTCCCACAACCCGGCGAAGGCGAAGGGCCCACCCTCCGGCAGGGTGATCCGGTAGGGCTGTCTGCGCCCGGCTTCCTTGCGCCACTCGTAGAATCCGTCGGCCAGGATCAGGCAGCGGCGCTTGCGAAAGGCGGCCCGGAAGGCCGGCTTCTCCGCCACGCCTTCGGCGCGGGCGTTGATCAAGCGGTTGCCGATCGCGAGGTCCTTGGCCCAGGCGGGGATCAGGCCCCAGCGCAGCCAGACGAAACGCCGCCCGGGCTCCGCGCCACCACCCGTCTCGCCCCCGTCGCCGGCCGCCCCAAGGCGCAGCGCGGCGACATCCTGGGTGGGCGCGATGTTGGCCCGCGGCGCAAGATTCGGGCGCTCAGGGAAGCCGAAGAGCGCCCGCAGCGCCTCGACCGGCGTGGTCAGCGAATAGCGCCCGCACATGCTCCAAACGGCCTCCTTCGGCGCGCCATCAAACATGGCCTTTGGCGCCGGTTCAAGCCGGCCGAGCGACAAACCCGTTGCGAGATCGGCACCGCGCCGCTATATTGGCGTTTTCGTTCTTGATTTGTTCCACTCGACTCCGCCCCCAGGTGTGGTATGGTGGCTGTCATGAGCCGCAATATATTGTGGTTTTCCACAAATTGCTCGGTCCACAGTTGTGGACAAATCGGGGGGTTGCGCGTGAACCGGCCGGCAAGTTTGCAGTCGCCCGAAGGGGTTAAACGACCCCGGCCGTCTGTGGATAAGTGCGGTGAGTTCGCGGCCCGCCCGCGGCGCCGGATTCGGGCGCGGCCGAACGCATCCGGCAAGGCTTCCCGCGGCCTCGATTTCGACGAATGCCTCGCCTGTCAATAGGCGGGCTTGCCGGGGGGCCGTGCCCCAGGTAGGGGCCGGCCCCACATTTTCAAAACCCCTTTTCCGCCTCCCGGCGCACCCTGGACCCGGAAAACGTTAACTTCGCACCGAACGCGGCGGCAAGCCGCGGCGCCCGCCATTTTGCGGTTGCCTGGGCGACCGCCTTGCCTATTATCGCGCCCGAGTCACACGGCCTTCCAAGCCGGAACCGGAAATCCGCCATGGGTCAGTTCGCCGTCGGCCAGGGGCTGCTGGAGAACACCCCTTATGATCTCCACGGCGGGCCGCTCTCGACCGGCCCGCTCGTGGCGTACCGCGTATCCGGGGCCGATCCCGCGCCGATCGTCGAGCTCATCGGGGTCGGGGACTTCCCCTCCGCGACCGATCCGATGGGCGTCGAGGGGGCCGGCGAGGCCGGGGCCGTCGGCCCCTCGCCCGCGGTCGTCGACGCGATCGTCGATGCGCTCTCGCCGCGCGGGCTCCGCCACATCGACATGCCGGCGACCCCGGAACGGGTCTGGCGCGCGATCCGGGACGCCGGGAAAGGCCAAGGCCCGGCATGAGCGACCGCAACGACTCCGCCGAGGCCCCCGGGTTCGAGGAGGCCGGCAAGCTCGACGACGACGACGACCTGCTGGCGGTTCTGCGGCTGATCGCCGAGCGGGCCGGCAAGGCGATCCTCGGCTATTACCTCGAGGCCGGGGACCTCGAGGTGCGCGAAAAGGCCGATGCCTCGCCGGTGACCGAGGCGGACGAGGCCTCCGAGAGCTTCATCCTGGAGGCGCTGCGGACGCTCACCCCCGACATCCCGATCGTTTCCGAGGAGGCGATGGCGGCGGGCGATGAGCCGGACATCTCGGAGGGCCTGTTCTGGCTGGTCGATCCGCTCGACGGCACCAAGGATTTCGTCGCGGGCAACAGCGAGTTCACGGTCAACATCGCGCTCATCCAGGACGGCAAGCCGGTCGCCGGCGTGGTGCACGCCCCGGCGCTCGCCATGACCTGGGCCGGCGTCGGCGACGGCACCGCGACCTTCTCCGAGACCGACCACCCTCCGATGCCGATCGAGGTACGGAAGATGCCGGCGGACGGCGCGGTGGTGGTGGCCAGCCGGCGCCACGGCGACAAGGCCAAGCTCGAGCGTTTCCTCGCCGACTACGCGGTCAAGGAGCTGGTCGAGGCCGGCAGTTCGATCAAGTTCTGCCTGGTGGCCAGCGGCAAGGCCGACCTCTATCCGCGCTTCGGCCGCACCATGGAGTGGGACACCGCCGCCGGCCATGCGGTCCTGCTGGCCGCGGGGGGTTCCGCGCGCCGCTTGGACGACGGCGGGCCGCTCGCCTACGGCAAGCCGGGCTTCGAGAACCCGTGCTTCATTGCGCGGGGCAAAACATAGGCTTGGGCCCCGTCGCACGGCGGCGGATGGTCCCGACTGGGAAATCGTCCAAGGCCCTGTGAACTGCGGCCGATGTCAAGCCGGCGACGCGGAGGTTTGCCCCCTTGAACCATTTTGCGCTCATGGCCCGTTTCAACGCCTGGGTCAACGCCAGGCTCTACGACAGCGTCTCAGGGCTCTCCGAAGCGGCTTACAGGAAAGACCGCAAGGCCTTCTTCGGCTCGATCCACAATACGCTCAATCATCTGCTGGTCGTCGATCGGCTGTGGACCGGGCGAATCGAGGGAATCGACCGCGGCGTTCGCAGCCTCGACCAGATTCTGTTCGACGATTTCGAGGCGCTTCGGGCGGCGCGAAATGCAGAGGACGAGCGCCTCATCGCCCTCGTCGATGGGCTGAGCGAGGCGAAACTCCAAACGCCGGTGAGCTACCGGCGGATGATCGGCGACGGCCGGCATACGACGCGGCGCGACCACATCCTCCTCACCCTCTACAATCATCAGACCCACCATCGCGGGCAGGTGCACGCGATGCTGACGCAAGAGGCCGTCATTCCGCCGCCCTGGGACGTCATCCACTTTCTCGAGGAGATCGGGCTCGGCTGATCCGCGTTCGCGTCAGAGGAAAGGTCGCGTTTTTGGCGGATTCGCCGGGTTTCGCGCTTGACCGGCAACCGGAGGCGTTGCACAATTTCGCGACGTGGCCGGATTTGCCGGCGACGATATAGCCGCCGCAATGCCTATGCGGTGACTCGTGATGCGCCTCACGACCGCGGGTGGGGCCGCATCGGTCGAGAAAGAGAGAGCCAAAGACCAGGAGCCGTCGAAACCAGGGCGGCTCCTGGCGTCATGACTAGGCCCGGTTTCTCCTCTGCTTTTCTTCGGCTTTTTATCCGCGCGGCTTCGGCTAGACTTTGCGACCATGACTCGTGGAAGCGGCACCGGGGAAACGGCCCGGGGGCAAATCCGGCAGCCCGATGCCGCCGCCTACGCCGAGGCCGCGGCGATCCTGCGCGCCGGCGGCCTGGTCGCCTTCCCGACCGAGACCGTCTACGGCCTGGCCGCGGATGCGACCAACGACCGCGCGGTTGCCGGAATCTTCGAGGCCAAAGGCCGGCCGCGCTTCAACCCCCTGATCGTGCATTTCGCCGGCGCCGAAGCGGCGGCGCGCGAGGTCGTGTTCGGCGCGCGCGCCCGGGCGCTGGCGGCGCGCTTCTGGCCCGGGCCGCTCAGCCTGGTGCTCGAGCGGGCATCCGGCTGCCGCATCTCGCTTCTGTGCAGCGCCGGTCTTGAGACCTTGGCCGTGCGGGTGCCGGACCACGCCGTCGGCCAGGAGCTGCTGCGCGCCGCGGACCGCCCGCTGGCCGCGCCGAGCGCCAATGCCGCCGGGGCGCTCAGCCCGACCACGCCCGCGCACGTGGTCGAGTCGCTCCGCGACAAGGTGCCGCTCGTCCTCGACGGCGGGCCCTGCCCGCTCGGCATCGAATCCACGGTCCTGGACTTGACCGGCCAAACGCCGGTCGAGTTGCGCCCCGGCGGGGTCACGGCGGATGCGTTGGAAGCCGTCGTCGGGCCGCTGGCCCGGGCCGGGGATGCGGCCGCCGGGACGCAGGCCGTAAGATCGCCGGGCCTGCTCGCCAGCCACTACGCCCCGGCCCTGCCGCTGCGCCTAGAGGCCGTAAGCGTGGCTCCGGACGAGGCGCTCATCGCCTTCGGGCCCGGCCCGCCGCCGGGCGCCAAGGTCACGATCAACCTGAGCGCCCGCGGCGACGTGACGGAGGCGGCGGCCAATCTCTTCGCCGCCCTGCACGCGCTCGACCGGCCGGGGCTCAAGGCCATCGCCGTCGTGCCGATCCCGGAGGAGGGCCTGGGCGCGGCGCTCAACGATCGCCTGCGCCGCGCCGCCGCACCCCGGTCCGCCTGACGCCCCGAGCGCCGCGCCTAGCCAGGCCGACATTCGGGCACTAAATTCCCGTTATGGCCGAGCCGAATTCCAAGACCGACCGGAAGCGCGACCTCCTGGCCCGCTTCGCGGCCGTGGTGGGCGCGAAGGGGCTCATCACCGACCCGGCCGAGATGGCGCCGCACCTGGTCGAGCGGCGCGGCCGCTACCGGGGAGCCGCGTCCTGCGTCGTCAAGCCGGGGACGACCCGGGAGGTCGCCGAGGTGGTCCGGATCTGCGCCGGCGCCGGGGTTGCGATCGTGCCCCAGGGCGGCAATACCGGCCTGGTCGCCGGCGGCATTCCCTTCGAGGACGGCGGGTCGGTCATCGTCAACCTCGGGCGCATGAATCGCATCCGCGACATCGATCCGGTCAACGACACCATCACGGTCGAGGCCGGCTGCATCCTGCAACGGGTCCAGGAGGCCGCCGCCGACGTGGACCGCCTGTTCCCCTTGAGCCTGGGCGCGGAGGGCTCCTGTCAGATCGGCGGCAACCTCTCGACGAATGCCGGCGGCATCCGGGTGCTGCGCTACGGCAACATGCGCGATCTGGTCCTCGGGCTCGAGGTGGTGCTGCCCGACGGGCGGATCTGGGACGGGCTGCGCGCCTTGCGCAAGGACAACACCGGCTATGATTTGAAGCAGCTTTTCATCGGCGCCGAAGGGACGCTCGGCATCATCACCGCGGCGGTGCTTAAGCTTTCGCCCAGGCCGAAGGACAAGGCGAGCGCGTTGGCCGCGGTGCGCGACGTCGCGGCCGCGGTCGAGCTGCTGGCCCGGGTCCGCTCCGCCGCGGGGGAGGCGGTGACCAGCTTCGAGTTGATCCCGCGGATCGGGCTCGACTTCGCGCTCGAGCACGTCGCCGACATCGAGGATCCCTTGGCCGAACGGCACCACTGGTACGTGCTGATCGAACTGACCGCGAGCACCGGGTACGGCGGTCTCCGGGAGTCGCTGGAGGCCGTCCTGGCCGGGGCTTACCAGGACGGCCTGGTGCCGGACGCGACGCTCGCGGCGAGCGAGGCCCAGGCCGCGGCCTTCTGGCGGATCCGCGAGGCCCTGGTCGAAGCGCAGACATTCGAGGGCGGCTCGATCAAGCACGATATCGCCGTGCCGATCTCGGCGGTGCCCGCGTTCATCGCGCGGGCGAGCGCCGCGGTCGAGGCGCTCGTTCCCGGGATCCGGCCGCTGCCCTTCGGCCACATCGGCGACGGCAACATCCACTTCAACCTGAGCCAGCCGGAGGGCGCCGACCGCGGCGCGTATCTCGCCCGCTGGGACGAGGTCAGCCGCGCGGTCCACGAGATCGCGGTCGCGCTCAAGGGCTCGATCAGCGCCGAGCACGGCATCGGCCACATGAACCTCGAGCAAAACCTGCGCCACAAGTCGGCCGTCGAAATCGAGCTGATGCAACGGATCAAGGCCGCGCTCGATCCCGGCAACATCATGAACCCGGGCAAGGTGGTGCCGCGGTGAGCCGGGTTGCGTCGGACTCGGCCCGGCTTGCGCGCCGTCCTATACCGACAAGTCGATGAATTGACTTGTCGTATGGTCCCTCAGACCCCGGGCGCGGACTTGCCCCCGCTTGACTTACGCCGGATTCGCGGCGGCGCGCGGTCGGGCTTGCCGTCTCGCAAATGACGGATCCGTTCATTTGCTCGGCGGTATTGCGGTATTACAGACGGCCGAATTACAGACGGCCGAAGTCGGTTGCGTAGGGTTCGCTTAAGCGGGCGCGCGCCCGGCCGCGCTCACGAAGACCCCATGGCAGCGGAGACCGCCGCATCCGGCAACGCCGCGCGTCGTGACAGCAGCACCGCCGAAGCGGCGAGCGACGGCCCTGTCTTCGAGCCGCGCTTGCGGGCGGTTCAACGGAGCCCGGCGAGCGCATCGTCGAAGCGGTCGAGCAAGGCGTCGCAAGCGTCCTCGTCGTGGGCGAGCGACAGATAGAGCTTGGTTCCCATGGGGTTGAGGAACACGCCGCGGGCGAACAGCCCGAGCATCAGCGCGCGCCCCTTCGCCTTGTCGCCCTTCCGGGCCGAGCGGTAGTCGCGCACCGGCGCGCCCGCGAAGACCACCTGGGCGAGCGGCCCGTCGCCGATCACCTGGGCGGTCGCCTGGCGGTCGCGCAAGGCGCGGCGCAGGCCCTCGCGCAGATAGTCGCCGAGCCCGTGCAGCCGGTCGTAGGTTCCCGGCCGTCTGAAGACCGTGAGCGCCGCGCCCGCCGCGGCCGTCGAGACCGGGTTGCCGCCAAGCGTCGAGGCGACCCAGACGTAGTTTGGATCGCCCAGGCGATCCTCGCGCACGCACTCCATGATCTCGCGCTTGGCCCCGAAGGCGCCGATCGGATAGCCGCCGCCGAGCGCCTTGCCGTAGGCCACCAGGTCGGGGATCACGCCGTAGTATTCCTGCGCGCCGCCGTAGGCGAGGCGGAAGCCGGTCACCACCTCGTCGAAGATGAGCAGCGCGCCGGCCTCGCGCGTGACCTTGCGCAAGCCCGCGAGGAACCCCGGTTCGGGCGGCGTGCAGCGTTGCAGCGGCTCGACGATGACCGCCGCCAGCTCCGCGGCATGGTCCGCGATGATCGCCCGGGTCGTCTCCAGGCCGTTGTAGGGCGCCACCAGCACGTCGCGCTTGACCATGTGGGCGATCCCGCCGCCGGTTGGGTCCGGCTCCGGGAAGTCCGGCGGATCGGCGGGAAATAGGCTGGTCACCCCGACCTCGTTGGCGCCGTGATAGGCGCCCTCGAACTTGAGGATCTTGGGCTTGCCGGTCCAGGCCCGGGCCAGGCGCTGGCAGTACATGGTGGCCTCGGTGCCCGAGGCGCAGAAGCGGACCATATCGCAGGCCGGCGAAACGCGCACGATCTCCTCGGCCAGTGCAAGCGCGGCTTCCGTGATGTAGGCGAAATTGGCGCCCTGGGCCGCCTGGCGCGTGACCGCCTCGATCACCTCGGGCCGGGCGTGGCCGACCAAAACCGAGCCCCAGCCCATCGAGAAGTCGAGGAAGCAGCGGCCGTCGGAATCCCATAGCCGGCAGCCCTCGCCGCGGCTGATCACGATGGACTGTTCCGGCGGCAGGTTGAACTCGCCGTTCGAGCCGGCGGGAAAGACGGCAAGCGAACGCTCTGTCATGGTCGCCATGGTCGGGCCCCTTCGGATGGATCGACGATGTTGCCGGAGGCCTGAACGCCGGGCAAGCGGGGCCGCAGCGCCGTATCGTCGGCTTGGCCGGACCGCCGGATCAAGCACGGCGTCGTGGGGCCGGAGGCGGGCCACGCGGGCCGGGACAAGCCGGGGCTCACGCGGTACAAGGGGGACCGGCACGATGCAAGATCGGGGACGCAAGGCGCATGAGCAAAACCAACAACCTGCGCAGCGGCGCGCAGATCCTGGTGGACCAGCTCCGCATCCACGGGACCGACTTCGCCTTCGGGGTGCCGGGCGAGAGCTACCTGGCGGTGCTCGACGCCCTGCACGATATGCCGGAGATCCGCTACGTCCTGTGCCGCCAGGAAGGCGGCGCCGCCATGATGGCCGAGGCCTACGGCAAGCTGACCGGAAAGCCCGGGATCTGCCTGGTCACCCGCGGACCCGGGGCGAGCAACGCCAGCGCCGGGCTGCACATCGCGTTCCAGGATTCGACCCCGATGATCCTGTTCATCGGCCAGGTCGGGCGATCCATGCTGGAGCGCGAGGCCTTCCAGGAGGTCGACTTCCGGCGCATGTTCGGCCAGATGGCCAAGTGGGTGGCCCAGATCGACCAGCCGGCGCGGATCCCGGAACTGGTCAGCCACGCTTACCACCTCGCCGCCTCCGGCCGGCCCGGGCCCGTGGTGCTCGCCGTGCCGGAGGACATGCTGACCGAGCGGGCCGCGGCCGAGGATGCCGCGCCCTACCGCCGGATCGAGGCCCATCCCGGGGCCGACGACATGGCGCGGTTGCGCGAATTGCTGGCCCGGGCAAAGCGGCCCTTCATGATCCTCGGCGGCAGCGGCTGGAGCCCCCAAGCGGTCGCCGACATACAGGCCTTCGCCGAGGCCAACGACCTGCCGGTGGGCGCGTCGTTCCGCCGCCAGGACCGCTTCGACAACACCCACCGCAACTACGCCGGCGACCTGGGCCTCGGCGTCAACCCGAAGCTCAAGGATCGCATCAAGGAGGCCGATCTGCTGGTCGCGGTCGGCGCGCGGCTGGGCGAGATGACGACCGGCCGCTACAGCCTGATCGACATCCCGCGCCCGAAGCAGACGCTCGTCCACGTCCATGCCGGCGCCGAGGAACTGGGTCGGGTCTATCAGGCGGAGCTCATGATCAACGCCGGCATGGCAGGCTTCGCCGCCGCGGCCCGGGCCATGCCGCCGGTCGATTCGGCGCCCTGGGCCGAGTGGACCGCGGCGGCGCGCCGGGACTACCTGGAAAACCTCGCCCCCCCCCGCGATCCCGGGGGACTTGCAGATGGGCGAGATCATGGCGTACCTGCGCGCGCGCCTGCCGCCGGAGGCGATCGTCACCAACGGCGCGGGCAACTATTCGGTCTGGCCCAACCGCTTCTACCAGTTCCGGCGCTTCCCCAGCCAGCTCGGGCCGATCGCCGGATCCATGGGCTACGGCACGCCCGCCGCGGTCGCCGCCAAGCTGGTCCATCCCGAACGTCCGGTGGTCTGTTTCGCCGGCGACGGCTGCTTCCTGATGACCGGACAGGAGCTGGCGACCGCCGTGCAGTACGGTCTCGCTATCGTCGTCCTGGTGATCAACAACGGCATGCTCGGGACGATCCGCATGCACCAGGAGCGCGAATATCCGGGCCGGGTCTCGGGTTCCGATCTGGTCAATCCGGATTTCGCGGCACTCGCGCGCGCCTACGGCGCCCAAGGGGAGACGGTGGCGCGGACCGAGGACTTCGCGCCCGCCTTCGAGCGCGCGCTCAGCGCCGGCAAGCCGGCGCTCATCGAGCTCAAGATCGATCCCGAGGCGATCTCGCCGCGCGCCTCGTTGCGCGAAATCCGCGAGGCGGCGCTCAAGGCCGCCGGACAGTGACGCCGCACCCGGGGCCGGCGGGCGAAGACCGGCCGGCGGGTCGGTCGCCGCCGCGCTTCAGGCGACGATGCGGGCGAAGCCCCTCGATGACCGTCCTCTGGTCTCCGACCGCTCTCGACGGCCTCAAGCCCCTCCGTTCCTGTAGCGCCCGCGAAAACCCGACCGCCGCCGCCAAGGTCTCGAAGGCCGTCCTCGAGGCGGTCGAAAGGCTCCGGCGGTTTCCGTCGAAGGGCGGTCCCGGCCGCATCCCCCATACCCGCGAACTCGGGCTCGCCGGCACGCCCATCATCATCCCCAACAGGGTTAGGGGCGATCGTATCGAAACCGTTGCGGTTCTTCACGCGCGCCCGGCAGCGGCCGCAGGAGCCGCCACCTGAACGGACCGTACGCGCGCGCCGGCACGGAAAGCGCACCGCCGTCGATTGTCACGCCCGGCGGCGGGAACTATGTTCTGCCTCGAAGGGCATCGGATCCGCCGACGGCCCACCGCCGCCGCACAAGCCGGAGACACGACAACCGATGACCGCTTACACCGCGCCGATTGCGGAGATGCGCTTCGTGCTCGACGAGCTGGCGGGCCTCGGCGAGATCGCCGGCTTCCCGGGCTACGAGGAGGCCCAGCCCGATCTGGTCGGCGCGGTGCTCGAGCAGGCCGGCCGGCTGGCCGCCGAGGTGCTGGCGCCGCTCAACCAGCCCGGCGACCGCGAGGGCGCGCGCTACGAGAACGGCGTCGTGCGCACGCCCAAGGGTTTTCCCGAGGCCTACGCGCAGTTCGTCGCAAGCGGCTGGGGCGCACTGCCCTTCGACCCGGCCTACGGCGGCCAGGGCCTGCCCTGGGTGGTCGCCATGGCGGTCCAGGAGATGTGGAATTCCGCCAATTTGAGCTTCGCGCTCGCGCCGCTGTTGACCCAGGGCGCGGTCGAGCTGCTGCTCGCCCACGGCGCGGATCGGCAGAAGGCGCTCTATCTCCCGAAGATGGTCTCGGGAGAGTGGACCGGGACCATGGACCTGACCGAGCCCCAGGCGGGCTCGGACCTCGGCGCCCTCAAGACCCGGGCGGTGATGAGCGGCGACCATTACCTGATCGCCGGCCAGAAGGTTTTCATCAGCTGGGGTGAGCACGACTGCGCCGAGAACATCGTGCACATGGTCCTGGCCCGCACGCCCGATGCCCCGGACGGGACCGCGGGCATAAGCCTCTTCATGGTGCCCAAGTTCCTGGTCAATCCGGACGGTTCCCTGGGGGCGAGGAACGACCTGCGCTGTGTTTCCATCGAACGCAAGCTGGGCATCCACGCGTCGCCCACCTGCGTCATGGCCTACGGCGATTCCGGCGGCGCCGTCGGCCTGCTGGTCGGCGCGGAAAACCGCGGCCTGGAATGCATGTTCACCATGATGAACTACGCGCGTCTCGCGGTCGGCATCCAGGGCCTGGCGATCGCCGAGCGCGCCTACCAGCAGGCCCTTGCCTACGCCCGGGACCGCATCCAGGGCCGCCCGATCGACAGCACGGACCGGACGCCGGTGCCGATCATCCGCCACCCGGACGTGCGCCGGATGCTGATGACCATGAAGGCGAACAACGAGGCCATGCGGGCGCTGGCCTATACGGCTACGGCCGCGCTCGACCGGGCCAAGCGCCACCCCGATGCAAAGCGGCGCGCCGAGAACCAGGCGCGGGTCGACCTGCTGACCCCGGTCGTCAAGGCCTGGCTGACGGACAGCGGCTGCGAGATGGCCTCGCTCGGCGTGCAGATCCACGGCGGCACGGGGTTCATCGAGGAAACCGGCGCGGCCCAGTACTATCGCGACGCCCGCGTCCTGCCGATCTACGAAGGCACCAACGGCATCCAGGCGCTCGACCTCGTGGGGCGCAAGATCCTGCGCGACA